>JADKDV010000009.1 GCA_016718315.1 Candidatus Obscuribacter sp.
TAAAGATAAGGACGGCGGCCCGTGACTTTATTGCGCTGTGAAATCAGTCTCATCACACAAGTCTCTTCGTTGCCCTCCATGGAGACAAAGAGCTGGCGGCATTTGACCTGGCTGGCAAAATCTACCCTGCGTCTTGGTTCTTCTTCCTTGGGATGAGGGAAGAGCCCCATGGCGCTGGATTTGAGAGACCATCCTCGCCGCTGGTTATTTGAGCTAGACGCTCTTTGTCATCGGGGTTGTTTTTACGGTCGGACCAAGACAAACATGTGTTTTTCTCCTCATCAACAGCCTAAGTGTAGGGCATGTAGATGATCGGTCAACTTACAACCAGCTCAATTTAGGCGAAATGTGCCTTAAGAAATTTCAATGCTGGCGCTGTCAAAGACACTCTTAAGATGAGTAAGTTTTGATTTTTGCGAAAGGCTCACGAGGATCTTGCTCTCCGAGATAGCTGTAAAGATCCAGGCAGGCTCATCCAGTAAATCCACCAGGATGAGGTCAAATCTCATCTCTACAACTATTTAATAACAGTCTCGGATTTTTGTCTCCAGATAAGCAAAAGCAGCGGAGATATTTTGCCTCTTGCATATGTCGACAGCCAGTTGTCGGTGTGCTCGCAGGCACTGGTGGGACGGTCGATACGCCTGGTTTTGACCTCGATAAAGACGAGGCGCGTCGCCCTCTCTGGCGATAATATCAATCTCGCCGTCTTTGCCATTGGAAGTTGCGCTCCAAAATCTCGATATGTGAGTCTGTGAGCCACTGTGCTGCGACATCCTCACCTACCTTGCCCAGCGTTTGTCTACGCTTCTTATCAATCGCCCCTGACCCATGCAGTCCTCACCTTTGCCTTATATAATCGACTCACTTTTATAAACGTCGTTTCTTCCCAAGAAGTTCAAAATGCTTGACCTAAAATTTATCCGCGAATATCCTGACAAAATCAGGCTTCTCTAGCCCAGGCGCTTACGCTTTGGCTTTACTATCAAACCGGTAGTAGAGGTCGATGCCCGTCTACCGCAAAGCTCAGGGCGAATGGGAGTCTCATCGCCGCCGCAACGAAATTTCGGAGATGTTTAAGACTGGTAAGCTGCCCAAGGAAGAACTGGACAGCCTGCGCAAAGAAAGCCCGAGACTAAAAGCGTCAGGATGAAGTCAATGAAGAGTGGGTCAAATTAGAAGAAGAACTCAATGCTGCTCTTGAAATTCGCTTTTCCCAGATGAAGAGTCAGACGGTGAAGACGAAAACGGAAACAAGAAGTATCATGGGGCACCATCCCCAGTATAAAAAAATCAACGCATCATGCACTATAAATTGGTGTGTTTAATTTGGGTGGTTTGACTTTGACGTTTGGTGTCAAAATCGCTCAGTCACGCTTTACTGTGCTGATGGATTGGAGCGCCAAAATCGAGCGTGCCTTACATGAATTTGATGCTCGATAGCCACGGCAAAGAGGCTATACCGGAAGTATTTCCGCCAGTATTGGTAAACCGTGATTGTCTGGAAGGCACTGGTCAGTTGCCTAAATTTGAAGGCGACTATTACGGGTTAGCTGATGACGATCTTATCTCATCCCCTACAGCCGAAGTGCCAGTCACCAACCTCTATAGAGGCGAAGTACTGGAAGAAAGATATCCTGCCACTGTTGCACTGTGCTTATACGCCAAACTTTAGAGAGAAGCAGGCTCCGCCGGTAAAGACACCAGAGGCTATCAGACAGCACCAATTCAATAAAGTCGAACTAGTCAAATTTACTTTCTGAGACCTCCGAAGAAGAGCATGAAAAGCTGACTCGCGATGCCGAGATGATTTTGGAGCACTGAAGCTACCTTTTATCGTCGCATGCTACTTTGTGCCGGAGACATGGGCTTTTGTGCCCGTAAATGTTATGACCTCGAAGTGGTTTCCTGTAAGACAAGTATCGTGAAACCGGCTCTTGCTCTAACTTTGGCGACTTTCAGGCGCGCCGAGCTGGGTCTTAAATACCGCCCCGCAAAGATCTGGTGGCAAGGCTCTTACTTGCCACGCTACAATCAGTGGCTCAGGGGACTGGCTATTGGCAGGACTCTTGCTGCAATACTGGAGAATTATCAAAACGAAGACGGCTCTGTCACAATCCCGGACGTACTGCAGCCCCTATCTCGGTGGCGTAAGAGAAACGAAGCCAAGCTCACCAGTGAGCTAATATGCCCGAATTCCAAAACCGATACCAGCGCACTTTCATCGGGTCCGTCGCCGATGCGACGCCATCGGTTTCGTCCAAGCTACCTGTCTGTTTTCAGCTATCGCCCATACAGCAGCCACACTAATATGTGTCTATGCTTTTAGAGAGGCAATTTGCTCGGTTTCGCCAGCCAAGCTAATGCAGTTTGTGCCGGAGCACATGTTTTTATGGCGCACTAGTTGTTTGCTTGTGCTTCTGTCCAGAATCTCTACTCTTGTTTTTATCCTGGCTATGCGCGAGGTATTGGAAGAAAATAACGCTATCTAGTTGGTATTGCTGTTTTGTCTTTCGATTGTGGCATCTGGTCAGGATGTGGAGGCGATTGGTCGGATGATGGTGCTCTTTGGTGATATCGCGCTGCCAAGGCTATATCCGCCAGGACTCAGTGCAGCTCTGACGGCTACTAATCAACCAGTCATTGACTGAGACATTTATGATGGCCAATCTACTTTTATGGTATGGCTGGTCTCTGTATTGCTCTTTGTCTGACTAAGACTAGAGTATTGCCGCGTACACTTGCCATTGCTCATTTGCCGGTCTGGTCAATAATGTTGCTTGCCAGTGTTTCTACATTTCGGCTATCTGCCAGTATCGATCGTTTTAGTTTTTACGTCCAACTAGCTCTATCTGTCTTGTCGGTTCTTTTCGGGAGTGGCTGGCTGATGCCATGCTGCCCACGCACGACCCTGTCGCTGCCAAAAACAATAAATCGACCGAGAGTACAGCTGCTATTTCTGCACCAGAGCACGTTCGTGAGCCTGAGAGTGATGAGCCCTCTGATATGGATAATTCGGGCTTCTTTTTTAAAATTGGTTGCTGAATGGGCCAAAATGACGAATTGGCTGGATTAAACCCTTAAAATAATTCCAATTGGTTGGTAGTTGCTGAGTGATTGACTGGATTGGTGGTCGATCCATCATGGGTTTAAGGGTTATTGGATTTAAGTGGTATGTGCTGCGCGCATATTGGCTGGTAAACGTGATTGGTTGGACCTGCCTTCTGACATAAATCTGAGCCTCGCCGATGAGCGCACACCGCTTTACCGTCGCATTGTCGATGCCATAAGCGGTGCCATTGAGAGTGGCAAGCTCAAAGCCGGAGATAAGCCGCCACTAACAGGGAGTTAGCCAGCAAGCTCAAGATTGATAGGTCCACAGCTTCCCAGGCCTTTGATGAGTTATCCAGTCGTGGACTTATTAAAAGACATGTTGGCCGTGGCACTTTGTCGAGTCCACGCCATAAAAAGTTACCGCACCAAATCCAGTGTGCTATGCTGCCATGCCTGTAAGCAGTGGTGCTATCGACTAACAAAACCCGCTATTATTCATCATATGCTTGAGCTTTATAGCCTAACGGAAAAACAACCACGCTTGACTCAAGGCGGGATGTTAATATCTTTGCCGCTGGCATACCAGCTCGCTAGCTATCCCCAAGAAGAATTTGTAGACATCACGCAAGAGCTAATCAAAAGCTCGGGTGAGTCCAGTCTCTTTGAATTTTCACCGCCTCCGGTGAACCAGCCTTGCGCGCGGCTGTAATCAAACATCTAGAAAAGCGTCAAGTCATTGTGCGTGATAGCGAACTGATGATCTTGAGTGGTTCTCAGCAAGGCATAGACCTGATGATAACCTATTTCTCAACACTCATGATCCTCGTTGTCACCGAAAACCCCACTTACTTTTACAGATTCATATCTAATTTTAAAAGCAGGCAAGCAGATATAGTCGGTTGCTCTTTGGATGATGAAGGCACCAGGTTGATGAGCTGAGTCCGCCTTGATGAGCGGGCGTGTCAAATTTATCTATTTGATGCCATCAGGTCAAATCCTACTGGTATCACTATGTCTTTTGAGCGGCGCCGCGCAAAGCTGTTTTGGCACTTGCTAGACGTTTGCCACACCAATATTTGAAGACGACTTCTCTGGTGATCTCCTTTATGATGGAGAGCCTCACACCACTGCGCTATCTCAGCCGATGCCAGTGAGCATGTCATCTATCAAGGCACATTTAGCAAAGCGCTGGCTCCCGGTATCAGACTGGGTTGGCTCGTGGCACCACCACCGGTGATTGAGCGTCTCAATTTGCAAGCGTGGAGCGGATCTCGACGGCACTCTATGGCCTCAGATTGCTCACTGTTTTTGCGCAGAGGCTCTCCGACCGTCATCTCGCTCGTATCAACGCTACTTATACTCTGCGCAGAGATGCCATGCTCGGCGCTCTGGCTCATATTTTGCTGGTACTGGTGTTACTTTACCAGATCAAGGTGGACTTTTTCTCTGGCTCAAGCCGCCTGACTATATGTCAGCACGCAATTTATTGACCTTTGCCCAAGGGCTGGAGTGTCGTTTTTCGCCAGGGAGATCTGTGCTACGTCTCTGAGCCTGATGCCTCCACTATCGTTTATCCTTTATCCAACGATCAAGACACCCATCAAAGAAGGTGTCAAAAGACTTATAACGCTTGCAAGCTCATCTCGCTGAGCTTGAGGATAAAGCTCCTAAACAAACATATGGAGCCAATGCCGAACGTTTTGATTTGATGTAATACTACTAAGGAGTAAGTTATGACAGCTGTTGCTAAAAATAGGTGAATCCAAACCAACTAGAGCCACTGGCACCAAGCTGGTCAAAGAGTCAATGCCCGCCATGCTCAAAGGCGGCGTTATCAGTGGACGTGGTCATGCTGAGCAAGCCAAAATCGCAGAAGAAGCCGGTTACGTAGCGGTGATGGCGCTTGGCCGCGTGCCAGCAGATATCAGAGCCGATGGTGGTGTCGCCCGCATGAGCGACCCAGAGCTAATCACTCAAATCACTTGAAGCAGTATCTATCCCTGTTATGGCTAAAGCCCGTATCGGTCACTTTGTCGAGCCTCAAATCCTGGAGTCTCTCTGAGTCGATTTGTGTGACGAGAGCGAAGTATTGACACCAGCCGACGAGGAATACCACATCGACAAACGCAAGTTTGATATCCCCTTCGTTTGCGGCGCTCGCAATCTTGGTGAAGAAGCTTAAGACGTATCGACGAGGTGCCGCTGATCCGCACCAAAGGCGAAGCCGTACTGGTGATGGTGGAAGCAGTCAGACATGCCCCGCACAACTCCTCGGCGAAATCCGCAGATTGACTGTTATGCCCCACGAAGAGCTGATGACCTATGCTAAATCAATCGGCGCTCCTTTTGAACTAGTGGAGCTTGTGGCACGCGAAGGCAAACTGCCTGTAGTTAACTTTGCTGCCGGTGGTATTGCTACTCCAGCCGATGCTGCTTTGATGATGCAAATCGGTGTAGAAGGTGTATTTGTTGGCTCCGGTATATTTAAGTCCGGCGACCCGATGAAGCGCGCTCTGGCTATTGTCAAAGCGACAACCTTTTATAGCGATCCTGAAGTCCTCGCTCAAGTTAGCCGTAACCTCGGCGAAGCTATGGTCGGACGCAATGCCAGAGAACTTACTGGTAAAGAAGCTCTCGCTACTCGCGGCTGGTAATCATGTACAAAATCGGGATACTTGCCCTGCAGGGCGCCGGTGCGTTTTGCCGAGCATCAGCACAAACTGGGCTCTTGGAGCCTCCACTGTGCAGGTGCGCTTGCCCATCAGATGGCTGATAGTGCCGCAGATAGGCTGGATGCACTGGTCATACCTGGTGGTGAGTCCACCGCAATTGCCAGGCTGACCGATGAGGGCAATGCCCCTATATTTGGTGCCATAAAAGAGCGTGCTCTGGCTGGTATGCCCATCTGGGGTACTTGCATGGGCTCAATATTTTTAGCTAAAGAGATAGAAGGCTCCAGTCAGGGACGCCTCGCTCTCATGGACATAAAAGTGAGACGTAATGCTTTTGGTCCGCAAAAACGTAGTTTTGAAACACAGCTGTCTATACCGGCTCTGGGTGAGCCCGACTTTCATGCTGTATTTATCCGCGCACCGCTGATAGTGCAGGTGGGTGAGTCAGTAGAGGTGCTGGCCTCGCTTGGAGACGAGCAAATAGTGATGGCACGGCAGGGGCATCTATTGGCGTCTTCTTTTCATCCTGAGATGACTGATGATGCGCGTGTGCATCAGTATTTTTTGAGTATGGTTGAGGCTGGTAAGTCTGTGGGTATGTTTAAGAAATCTCTCACTTAATCGGGGTGACTCCCTTTGGGGACTAGTAATAAGTTTGTGAGGAATGTACTCTCTGGGTCCAGATTATCAATCATGTTTTTTGCCTTGGAGTAAATACTGAGGATTTACAGGATTTGGTGTCCGAGGAATCCTGTACTTTCCTCTTATATAAGTGGCTTTGTAAGCCACTCAGTTTGTCTGCGGTTTTTTGCTTTATCGCATTGCCTTTGCACGCCGATTTGATTTATTGGCTATGCGACTTCATCTACTTTTTAGAGGCGATTTGATGATCTCAACAAATAGTCTAGTCCTGAGTTTTGCGTGCCAGTTTTTTGAGCGCCTCAAAGACTAAAAGTTCAAGATTTTACTTGGTACTGCAATTGGCTGTTGCTTTTGTCTGGCGCCTTGCTCCAGCGGGCTCTGGCTGTCACTGCTCCGACAATCACACCTGGCAGCGGCGTGTATTCGACTTACCAGTCCACGGCGACAATTACAGCCACGCCGGGGGATCAGATCTATTTTACAATCGACGGAACAAACCCTTCTAATTCGTCGACACCATATACGGTGGCAATTAGTCTGGGCGCCACTAATACTATCAAAGCTATAGCATACAGCGGTGGTGTGCCGAGCGCCATTACCACGAGCTATATACAAAGTGATGTCAACAGCTTGCCTGTACCTCGCACGGGTATGAGCCTCTGGCTGCGGAATTTTGGAGCCATCGTCAGTGGCAGCAATATTACTCAGTGGAGCGATTTGAGTGGCAGTAGCCCGGCAAACAATGCCACGCAGGCTACTTCTACAAAACAAGCAACTGTGGTGACGAGTGCCATAAACGGTATCAATGCCGGATTGTTTAACGGGTCGTCTAGAGACTACGCGTACCTACCAATCAATTTACAGACTTGACTGGTGGCTTCTCAATCTTTGCTGTGATCAAACCTCTCGGTACAGCCACTAAGACGTTCTTTTCAACGGCAAATGCAGGGACCTTCTAACCTCATCAGTTTGGAGACAGTAAATCAAGTCAGGCTGAACGCTTACAACGGAGTCGTTGCCAGTAATGTAATTACTCCAACGACCAGTCTAACTTCAAATATGATAGTAGATGCAGTACATAATGGTGCCGCATCAGCAAGTATTGCGATAAATGGGACTACGCAGATATCAGGGACAGTGCAAAACCTGGTCAACATAGCGAGGACTCAAAACGTCCTTGGTGCAAACAATACGATTACCACGTATTGGAATGGCGAATTGGCTGAGCTGCTTGTTTACAGTCGGGGTGTGACCGAAACCGAGCAAGTCGATACAGGCGTTTTGTTTAACCGCTACCAGATTGATAATGCCACTGTGGTGGCTACGCCAATTATTAGCGTGCCGACAAGCACATTGACTGAGCCGACTGAGGTAGCAATAGCTACTCCAACTCCGGGTGCGACAACGTACATAACCTTGGATGGGACCACGCCCACGGCTGCCAGCACGGTCTATCAATTTCCTGTGCGAATAAATTTTACACAATCGCTAAAAGCTATATCTATCAAAGCTGGCATCAGCAGCACAGTCGCTACATCGACCTTAACACTCAATGCAACAAGGTGGCCCGCGCCAAGTGCTACGGATTTGAGACCGCTACAGCTTAACTTGCAGCTTCCGACTACGGCGATACCGCAATAAGTCCAATCATCCAAATCAACTTTTCGCTTTAGTGCCTTCAACTGTCACGATCAATTACCCTACCCCACAGCTATTCAAGCCAAATACACAACTATGCAACCCATCAAGAGTATCAAGTCGATGTATCAAGTCCGCAACTTTCACAAAGTACTGGCGATTCTTGCAACTATGCTTGTGGTCGGTACAACACCGTTGGCGGCTCTCGAGATGCCAGCTGGCACCTCATCATGCCGGGTGGCTATCCCCCCACACCTGTGGCAGTAAATGTAAAGACCGGACTGCGCCGAGTGGGAGCCGGTCAAGACTAGTCTTGTTCTTTCGGCGACTCCTTCTGATTTGGAGATTGCTACAGGCAAGTCTTCCAGGAGCCTCTCATCCCGATGTCTGGCTCAGAGCAAGAGGGAGAAAACTCTGCACTTGCATCTGCAATTAAGTCATTTAAGGCAAAAGCAGATACCGAGGATTTATCAGCTTTTGAGCAGTTTTTGGACAAATATCCAAAGAGCCGTTGGGCGCCATCGCTGCAAGTTAGTCTTGGGACAAATCAAATTTCAATCAGGCTACTTAAGTGATGCCCTTCGCATTGTGGTCATCTGCTTGGGAGCAGTCAAAAGACGAGCGACAAACAAAAGTCTCTTGTGGCTAGTAGTGCTATTGCCAATTTGATGCTTTTAAATTCTCGGTTGGGACGGCAAGACGAATTAAAGAAGTATCTCGCTGAGGTAAAAGGTAGAGCGTTTTTTGGATCTGATGAGCAAAAGGTCGTAAGTGCCAAAGAAGGGCTCTGGAGCATGGAGCACAAGCCGGAGTGCTCATTTAAGTGCGGACCATTTGCAGTTAATAACCTGCTCAATGCAGTTAATAAGACGCACTTGATGAATCCGATACTAGAAAAGGCTGAGTCAACCAAGTCCGGTACATCGCTACTCCAGGTCAAAGAATGGGCAGACAAAGTAGGACTCAAATATCAGATAGCAAAGCGCACCGCAGGCGCCACTTTAATAGTACCGTCGGTGATGCACTGGAAGCTTGATCACTTTGCAGCGCTAACTGAAGTTAATAACAATCGCTATCACCTCAAAGACCCGACATTTGACACTGATGGTCAAAGTTGGATAACAGCTAAGGCCATTGATCAAGAGAGCGATGGGTACTTCCTGGTCCCTGCCGCAACTGCTCTACCTCAAGGCTGGCAGAGTGTCTCTGAAGATGAAGCAAAGACTATTCTTTGGCAAGGGGATTGCCAGTGGTAGAAACGGCAACAATAGTAATTGTCCTGCTCCGCAAAACAATCCATGTAGCTGTGATTGTCCTAACGGGGGGAAGGCGGCAATAGTTGTGATAGTAGCCCAAAAGCTAGTGTATGGAGCATGCTTGCCACGTTGCATATTGCTGACAAACCACTAGGCTACGAGCCACCTATCGGTCCTGCAATTGGTTTTAAATTTGACTACAATCACCTCCAGACCAACCAGCCAACCACTTTTACCTTTACCAATGTGGGTCAAAACTGGAATTTCTATCAGAGACGGATGAAGGACGGCTCAATCGAGACATACAGCCAATCAGATGGTAGCTCTCCTGCGCGGATATTTTTGACTCAGGTGCAAGACCCGCAGGGCAACAGTGTCTTTATCCAATACGATGCCAATTTTAGATTGACTACAATTTATCTCTCAGCTGACCACGCCGTATGGTACGACAAGTTTTTATCAATATGTCCGGAGTAGATGTTTATCCTGCTCGTGGTATCAGATTTACATTCCCCGATGGTTCGTCATCTGTTCTTGAGAATTGGCTCAATGAGCCCAAATCGACATACTTTTGGGATCGCCATGCGATAGCGATGTATCCAAATGATCCGGTAAACAAAGTCTATACTCACTGCGAGCTGACGATGTTTACGATAGACATCAATACCAATCTTGAGGCATCGTCTATCCAAAAAGTGGTGCATCCGCTGGAGTGGTCTAGTCTGACATTTTTTACTTATCCAATTAATCTAATCCCTAACTATTCCGGCTTTAACAACCTGGTGGCGTCCAGTACAAAAGATCTAGGCAATATCGTCGTCAATGCCACAGTGGGAGGTACACCCCAGGCTGGCGATACTGTCACCATCTTGATTGATGGAGTTTATGCCGGATACATAGTGCAGGCTGGCGATACGCTCGAAAAGATTGCCTCAGAGATAGCGAAGTCAGTAAACAGCTCAGTTGATTATCAGACTCGTGGCATATCAGCAGGCGTGGCAGGTCGTGTCATCAGCTTGCGATCTGAGCAAGTGGGCATGACTCACTACGGCAAATACATCAGTCCCGGCTCAACAGAGACATTGACATTTAGTTCTCAAGCTAGACAGACCACTATCGCTACTCTCACCGGCGCAATAACTGCTGGAGACGTAGTGACTATTCATATCGATAATCCGGGGCGAGTATCGATAAACTACGCGGTCCAACCTGGCGACACTGCCACCACTCATTTGTACCTGGCATGCCGCACTATTAACGCCAATGCCACATGGCAAAGTTACAACGGAGTTGCAACACCAAGCTGGCAACAATTTGCTAACATCCTTTAGTCCAGAGGCGGCAGACTATGCCACTGGCACGACAGGCACAGAGTCATTTGCATATAGCTCAAAGCGCAATGGCTCAATACAGCTAACAGAAAACCAATACAACTCGACTGGCAACATGACCCAGACGATTGACCCTATCGGCAGGAAGTTTAGCTACAGCTATGCAGGCAAATGGCATCGACCTGCTTGAAAAACGCGAGACACAAGGTACCGATAACTACCTGCTCGGTCACTGGGAATACAACGCCAAGCATGAGCCGATAGTATTTATCGATGGCTCTGCGCAAAGGACCGAGTACACGTATAACAGCTCTGGCCAGCCTTTAACCGTCAAGGACGCAAATAACAACACGACCACCATGACCTATACTGGCACTTGCAAAGCCACTGTAGGCGGCACCATAACCGCTGGCAATATTGCCACTATCACTGTGTTTGACGCAGGCCTTGCCGGTGGGCAAAAGGCTGTCAACTACACAGTCCTGGGCACAGACACGACCACTACAATTGCTACTGCGCTTAGAAATGCTGTAAACGCCGATACTGCTCTTGCTGCGATTGGTCTAACTGCTACATCGGCTGCAGCGGTGGTGACAATGTCATCAAACTCAGTCAATGTGACCACTTATACCAAGACGACGACAGGCACAGTTACGCTTGTTCTTGGAGCAAACACCTGGGGTTATCTGACAAAGATAGACGGACCTCTGACTGGCAGCCAGGATGTTACAACTCTGACTTATGATTCATTTGGAAGGGTCGCTACACAAACAAGCTCGACTGGCTACCAGCTGACCTTTGCATACGATGCTATGAATCGTCCTCTAAGGACAACATATCCTGATACTACTTTTGAGCAGACTGTTTACGACAAGCTCGATGCTGTACTGATGAGAGATAGAAATGGCAGATGGACAGAGAGAAGCTATAACTCTCTAGATCAGCTCGCCTACGAAGTCGATCCGCTGGGACGCAAGACTCAATACATCTGGTGTCTCTGCGGATCTCTGGCAGTGCTTACCGATCCACTAGGCCGCAACACGTCTTGGTCTCACGATATTGAGGGACGCCTGACGACCAAGACTTATCCGGATAACTCGACATATACCTACCTCTACGAGCAAAAGACGAGCAACGTCAAAACTCGCACTGACGCTCTCAGTCAAAAGACAAATTATTTTTACAATCCTGATGGCACGCTCTACCAGACTAGCTATCCAAACCCTATCAACCCGACTGCGCCAATCACAAATTATTGGGATTACAACTTTAAGAGATTGACCAAAACAACCAAGAACGATTGGGGTAGCTATTCCTACACATACAATAACTATGTCACCAGCTCTGGAGCAACACCCATCACTGGTGGTGGCATGCTCCAGCTTATGCACAATGACGTCATCGCAAACTCAGACACACCTATGTTTACGATAGTTTAGCCGCACCACCAATCGCTCAATTAATGGTGCAAAGAAATTTCCGTAACATGGACGTATGATGCCATGAGTCGGGTCACGGCTGAGTCCAATTCTCTGGGCAACTTTACCTATGCATACTTGGACAACACCGCAGGCTCGTCTAAGGGCGTGACCAGACTGGCCCTGTCACATATCCAAATAGCCAGGTGACTAAGTATGACTGGGATCCAACAGCTCAAGATGAGAGGCTCCCGCCAGATCTCCAATCGAGGACCCTTGGGCGACTATCTCGCAAGTTGCTACCGCTTCGATGATCCAGCGGGTCAAATCAAGCAATGGCAGCAGCTCCAGGGCAATACCAGCCTCAACTATGCGCTAGATTATGACCAGGCTGGCCAGCTCACCGCAGCAGCCGCTAGTGGTGGACCGCAGACAAATGCCTATCTCAAGCAAAATTATTACGCATACGATCCGGCCTCCAATCGCACTGGCAATCAAAGCTCTACCGTTACAAGAGCCAGATTTACCGGCACGGTCACGACCGGCAATGTGCTCGCGATCACGGTGACAGACTCAGGACTGACTGGTGGCCTCAAGGCTGATTAATTACACCGGCCAGGCTAGAGATACGCTGATAACGATAGCCACCAAAATGGCTGCAGCAATCCAGGTGCCGATACAAGTCTCCAGGCTCCGACAGTGAGCGCATCATCCAATGGCTCGTTAGTGAGTATCATATCAACCTCTCCAAGTGTGACTTCATTTGCAGCATCCACTAGTGGCGGTGCCACTACAGGGATAGCGGTGGGAGTTACAGATAACTTTGTTGAAAATGCCAGCATCGGCGGCACAAAGAACACTGGAGACATACTCACAATCACAGTCAAAGACCCAGCACTGGCTGGAGGCAGTAAAAATGTCAATTACACAGTGCTTGCTGCTGATACGTTGACCACGATAGCCACCGCAATCAAAATGCCATCAATGCTGATGCATCGCTGACAGCAATCGGAGTGTCGTCCACCCTGTAGGGACAATATCACCTCAGGAGTCCAACTCAGTAAATGCCATTACCTACGCACAATCAGTTAATGCCGGATCGACAAGAGACACCAACGCTCTCTGTCAATCAAAATGGACCGATGGTTGCAGGTATCAGTGGGACTAAGTCCACTGGTGATACTCTGACAATCGTGACTTATGACTCTGCTCTCTCTGGTGGCACCAGATCTGTCACATACACTGTCCTGGCTGGCGATACTCTCGCCACAATTACCTCAGGACTTGCCACAGCTCTCAATGCAGACGCCAATCTCCAAGGGATAGGTGTGTCCGCATCTGCAAGTGGTCAAAGGCTGACAATAACCTCCAACTCCATTAATCCCACAACCTATCGAGCAACCACGAGCGCGACAGCTACCGAGGTAGTCTCACTCGGCTTGCCTCCAAACGGAGTGCAGACAGCCGTTATCAGCGGGACAAAGACCACTGGGGACGTGCTGACTATCACTATTTTTGACCCAGCGCTTGCTGGTAGCTCAAAGGCGGTTAACTACACAGTGCTTGCCGGCGATACGCTGACCACAATCGCTACAAACATTGCAGCCGCTATCAATGCTGATACTGCACTCCAGGCAATTGCTGTTACTGCAACGTCAAGCAGGACGGTATTGAATATTAAATCAGGGCAAGGGGCAACAAATAAGGCTCTAAAGTCTGCAACAGTCAATAGCAATGCGGCCAGTCTAAGCTCCACCCAGAGCTTTGTAGGTAATGCTACTTTGGCAAATGGAACCAATAATGTCCCTGTTACTGTGACTGATGGCTCAAATGCGACGAAGACTAATAACTACCAGGTCTCGTCCAATGGCAGTGCTAGTGCTACTCCAACGTATGACCTAAATGGCAATATGACTAGTGATGGGCTCAAGACTTTTAAGTGGGATGCAGAAAATCGGCTAATTGAAATTTTGTATCTCGGAGTTGGTAATAAGACTTCGTTCAACTATGATAGTTTAAATCGATACAGTCAACTCGTTGAGATAGAGAGTGGCGCGATTACTAGTTCTAAGAAGGTTCTGTGGTGTGCTGATCAACGATGTGAGGAGAATGACAGTATTAATGCAATTAATAAGCAGTTCTTCATTCAAGGGCAAGTCAATACAAGTACAAAATATTTTTATTGCGAAGATTCTTTGTCTTCTATCTTTGAACTGACAGATGCAGCTGCAAATGTTCAGGCCGAATACAGCTATGATTCTTACGGGAAGGTGTCAGTTCTTAAAGAACAAATTGTCTCCGATTCTAAATATGCTAGCTACTACTTCCATACTAGAAGTGACTTGTATATGCCGATATTTCGGCTATACGACAGCAATCTGACCCGCTTTTTGAATAGGGATTTAGTTGAAGAGGCTAGCGGAGTTAATCTTTATCGGTATGCATTTAATGCTCCGATCTCTATATCTGACCCCTCAGGACTTAACCCACCAGGTGTGGACCTTGAGACTTTCGCGAGCCGTATTGGTGCCACACCTAACGCGTTGGGCAATGGATGTGTTGACTGCACAAACCATGTAGCTGGCTTTCCGCCCGGTACCGATCCTGATAGACAACCAAGTACTGCTTGTTTTGTAGACTATGCTTCTGCTGTTGCCTATAAGAATGCCGTATGCCGATGCGGAGGGGTGGTTTTTGCTAAGATGGGAACATATAAAGGTCCATTGCCCAAATCAGGGTGCTGATCCACTTCGGATGGATAATAATAAACCGTGGGACTATGTAACCGAATTTCATACTGGTAATACTAAGTTCATAGATATGAATCATGGTAAGGGCATGAGAACTGCACAGAGGGGATATTTTTGGCCGGAACCTCCAACTAGAGCGAATTACCCTGAATATCCGGATACAATTTGGTGCGCAATTTGCAAAGGGAATAAGGTCAAATAAATCTATTCAATATAGATGAGCTTTAGAAAGACTTTTTAGCAGTAGGTGAACGGGCATGCACAAGATTGTCAGATTTAGCTGGTTCCTTTTTATTGTTCTTGTCACTATTTTCTTGAATTTAGGATTAAATGACGCAATTGAAGGCGCTCCGGTAGATAGTATTTTCGTCCCTAGCGAGAACAAGTCAAAATTATGCAAGGTCGAGAAAGATGTGGAAACCAGTCCCGTGCAGCGGAAAAGGTGGTGTCAAATTGCTTATGCAAAGAGATTTGAAGGCTGGAACTGTTTGACAGAGCAAGATGTAGGCACCAAGAAAATACTTGCGTTTAAAGAGACTCAGGGCGGTTTTGTACGATCACAAAAAAGCGATAGGACGCCGTACTTTATGTGATGTGTCAAAGGATGAGGAGCTTTTTAGTCTGATGTTTGAAGGCTTGCCTTTTGGTCATCAACGCTGGCAGATGGTTTCAACAAAGGAGCTTAATGCTTGGACTGATGAAAATTCTTCTGTCGTAAGGAGGGCAAAAGAAAACGCTAGTAGGATTGAAAGGATGCAGGAAAATGAAGATCGAAGAAGTAAGCTCATTCGTAATTGATTCCCCAGTATCTAGGGGGGAGAATTTCAATGGATTGGCTCACTCGACTTCACGGATAGATTTGACCTTGGCGCTTCTTTTAATAAATGAGATTCAGATTGCAGATGTTATGAAACAGGAGTCTCAGTTAAAAAGGCGTCGCTCTGGTTTTGACCTGTCCGCAGAAGAGAGCACAAATACACGGTACGCCACTGGTGCCTTTGAAGATGGTGGACTAATTCAAAAGTAACAATGCATCAGGAAAACTGACTATAGTACTGTCGACCAGCTCATGGTGAAGTTTCAACGTAGATTTGATTTACATGACCAGATTCATTGAATGATATTCCCCAAACTTGGTACCAAGTCATGCCCGGTGTCAACTTTTCAAAATTGCGTTCAAATGCAACTAGCTGAAAAAGCTGAAAGCACAAAAATAGGACTAACAAAGAAGCTGTTGCATAAACTGATATCCTGAGATGCTTAACTCTTGGCAAAATCTAAATTTACCCTCCTACATCGATCATTTCAGTGACGATGAATCTCAGACAAAAAAAGAGGGTACAGCCTTTTGAGCGTACCCTCTTCGATTTTTTTACGCAGCCTTTTTGTAATTTATTCCACAGTCACTGATTTAGCCAAATTGCGTGGCTGGTCTACGTCTTTGCCCAGATAGTCTGAGATAAAGTAAGACATCAGTTGCAATGGCACAATCGCTGTCATTGGTGATAGCAGCTCTTCGACAGCTGGTACGGTCAATACCGAGTCAAAGATTTTAGCTGCTTGCTCGTCGCCTTCTACCGCTACAGCAATCATTTTTGCTTTGCGGGCGCGGGCTTCCTGAGCGTTGCTTAGAGTCTTTTCGTAGACAGCTCCTGGCATAAGCACTGTGATTACTGGCACGTTTTGGTCGAGCACAGCGATTGGTCCGTGCTTGAGCTCACCGGCAGCGTAACCAGAGGCATGGATGTAGCTCAGCTCTTTGAGCTTGAGAGCGCCTTCCAGAGCGGTAGGATAGTTTAGTCCGCGACCGATAAAGACCACGTCGTGAGCTTCGGCGTATTTGACCGAGATGTCTCTGATTTGTTCTTCGCGGGCGAGTATTTGCTCTATCACTGTAGGGATTGTATTGAGTTGGATTTTGAGGTCTTTAGCTCTTTCTGCAGTTATTGTGCCGCGCTTTTCGGCGAGGTAAATAGCGAGCAGATAAAAGCTAGCCAATTGAGCGAGATATGTCTTGGTGGCGGCTACCGATACTTCGATACCGCATTCGGTGACAATCAAGTTTTGAGTGATTTGAGCTAAGTGGCTATCTGCCCGGTTTGTGATACCGAGAGTGTAGGCACCTTTGCCTTTGGCTTCTTTGAGGGCAGCGAGGGTATCGGCTGTTTCACCAGATTGGCTGACAGCAATTACCAGGGTGGATTCGTTTACGAGAAACTTCCGTCCACGGATTTCGCTGGCGATGTCTACTTCGCAGGGGATGCCGACGAGTTCTTCGATGATCAGTTTGCCCACTAGCGATGCGTGATAAGCAGTACCACAGGCAATGACGTTTACTTTTGTCAGACCTTTGATTTCTTCATCGGTCAAGTGCACGCCATAAGCGTTTTCACCGATAGCGGTGGAGAGGTGATCGACATTGAGATCGATAGGGTGGTTGGGGTGACGCAGATACTTGGAGAGTGTCTGACGCAAGACCAGAGGCTGCTCGTGGATTTCTTTAAGTAAGAAGTGTTTGTAGCCGCACTTGTCGATGACATAGGGGCTGGCATCTAGAGCAATAGGGCTACGCTTAACTTCTTTGCCATCAAAGTTAAACAGTCTGACACCGTGGGCGGTGATTTCGGCTAGTTCGCTTTGATCTAGCTTGATGACGCGGTTGGTGTACTGACGCACGGCCATTGAGTCTGAGGCGAGGAAGTTTTCGTTTTCGCCAAGACCTACTGATAGTGAGTAGTGATGGTTAACTGCATAAATGCGATCTGGTTGCTTTTGGCAAACGATACCCAGAGCAAAGATACCTTTGAGTCTGCGTACAGCTCTAAGTATTGCCTGTTGTAGCTCGTTGTCTTTGGCGTATTCGTGAGAGACCAGATGCACAATCACTTCGGTGTCGGTGTCTGACTCAAACTTATAACCCAGTCCGATTAGCTCTTCCTTGAGTTCTTCGTGGTTTTCGATGATGCCGTTGTGCACCACTGCCAGTGTGCCAGTGGCGTCCATGTGCGGGTGGGCATTTTGATCGTTGGGGATACCGTGAGTAGCCCAGCGAGTGTGACCGATGCCGACTTGTGCTTTGGGTTTTTTGCTGTCGAGCAAAGCCTCTAGATTAGAGAGCTTGCCTGCTGCTTTTAAAACACAGAGACGGCCGTCCTCGATGACCGCTACACCAGCAGAGTCGTAGCCTCTGTACTCAAGGCACTTAAGCTCATTGAGCAAGACTGGCGCTGCATGGGAGGGTCCCAGATAACCAACAATTCCGCACATGTTTCAGATCCTCGTGATTTAGACTTCCCGGAGTTCGTCGTCTTTGTCTTTTAAAATTTTGTCGATTTCTTTTACGTATTTGTCTGTTGTTTTTTGTAGAGCTTCTTCTGAGCGTTTGATTTCGTCTTCAGAGATTTCGCCTTTGAGCTTTTTCAAGGATTGATCAGCGTCGCGGCGAGCGTTACGGACAGCTACTTTAAATTCTTCGCCGATTTTATTGACTGTCTTGATTAGTTCTTTGCGGCGGTCTTCAGTCATCTGCGGAAACACTATGCGGATGACGCTGCCATCTGAGTTGGGGTTTACACCAAGATCAGATTTGTGGATGGCAGTCTCAATCGCTTTGAGAGCGCCTTTGTCGTAAGGCTGGATGACCAGGCTGCGACCATCAGGTGTGGAGATGTTTGCCAGACCTTTAAGTGGTGACATGGTGCCGTAGTAATCTACTTCGATGCGATCCAAAAGTTGTGGATTGGCGCGGCCAGTGCGCACAGTTTGCAGCTCTTTGTGCAAACGCTCAATAGCCTTTTTCATGTGGTCTTCGCCAGTGCGCATCACTTCTTGTGTGGTGCTCATTTTTTTACCCTCTCTTCTGCACCCACCAGGGTGCCTACCTTTTCTCCGGAAACGATACGCTCAATTGAGCCTGGTTTGGCAAAATCAAAAACGATGATGGGGATATCGTTTTGTTTGCAGAGCGAAACAGCGGAAGGGTCCATGACCATTAGCTGCTTAGCAAGCATTTCGCCAAAGGTTATAAAGTCGACGCGCTTAGCGTCTGGATTTTTACGCGGGTCATCGTCATAGACGCCGTCCACGTGGTTTTTAGCCATTAAAACACAGTCAGCCTTTATTTCTGCAGCACGCAGGGCGGCAGCAGTATCAGTGGTGACGTGAGGGTTGCCAGTACCACCGCCAAAGATTACCACGCGTCCCTTTTCGAGGTGGCGGATTGCTCTAAGGCGTATAAATGGTTCAGCCACTGCCGGCATGGCAATGGCTGTCTGGACACGGGTCGGAATACCTTTATTGGATAGTACTTCCTGCAAAATAAGGCAGTTCATGATGGTGGCAAGCATGCCCACATAGTCAGCAGCTGCCTTATCCATGCCCCAGGACGAGCCCTGGACGCCGCGGAAGATGTTACCGCCGCCAACTACTATGGCGATTTGTACGCCGAGTTTGTATGCGTTGGATATCTCGTCTGAGATACCGCTGATGATATCGGGATCGATGCCAAAACCCTGGGCGCCGGTCAGGGCCTCGCCCGAGAGCTTGAGGACTATTCTTTTGTAGCGCACGTCGGACATGATTTTGGGATCCCTTTTCTACTCAATCGATGTTAAAAGCCGGAGAAGATTTTACTCCTCTCCGGCTTTTCATGCCATGTCTGTGATTTTATCCAGCAACTATTTAGTTGTTGCTTTCAGCTTCTGGTGCATCACCTTCGCCCAAGATAAAGAGGCTAAAACGCACAGGTGATGTGGTTACGCCCAGTTCTTTGCCTTTGGCAGCGAGATATTTGCCAACAGATGAAGTTTGTTCTTTGACAAAGGGCTGCTCTGTTAAGCAACGCTCAGCAATGATTTTATCAACGCGACCAGCGACGATTTTTTCGCGCATTTCTGGTTTTTTCTCAGCCAGGTCGGCTTTGCCCATTTCGATGCGGCGCTCGTTTTCGATCATGTCTTTAGGGACACTGTCTTTGTCGAGGTAAGTAGGCTTGGCTGAGACTACGTGCATGGCGATTTCGCGAGCGAGGTTAGCCATATCAGCGCAGCCTTTGACGCATTTGTCAGCAGCTAGTTCTACGATAGCGCCCATTTTGCCACCCAGTGAGTGGATGTACATGCCAGTTACGCCATTGCCTTCTTTTACTTCCAAAACAGAGAGGCGCTTGATAACGATGTTTTCGCCAGTTTTAGCGATTGCTTCGGTAACCAGGTCTTTGACAGTACCTTTGCTCGATGACTTGGTCATAAAGTCTTCGACTGATTCTGGTTTTTGGTTGAGAGCGATGGTGGCGAGTTCTTTGCCGAGAGCTTGGAACTCATCGTTTCTAGCAACGAAGTCTGTTTCGCAGTTGACTTCAACGAGGGCGGCTACTTTGCCACATTCGGATACTTGACCAACGACGAGACCTTCAGATGTAGTGCGGCTAGCCTTTTTACCGGCAGCAGCAGCACCCTTCTGTCTCAGGATTTCAAAAGCTTTTTCAAAGTCGCCTGTAGCTTCTACAAGCGCTCTTTTGCAGTCCATCATGGCTGCGCCAGATTTTTCTCTGAGATCTTTCACCATGGCGGCGGATATTTCGACCACTGTAGTCATCTCCTTGCTTAACCTCGCAATTATTGATTTGTGGAAATTTTGTTTTAGGTTTTGATTTTGATTGTTTGATTCAACTAGAAATCAATTGCTTGAAAAAACTGGGGCTACACACAAAATGTATAGCCCTCAGTCTTTAAGAGCATTTTGATTTAGGCTTCGCTGTCGCCACTGGCGTCAGGAGCATCGGCGATTTCAGCTGGAGATACTGCGGCTGGGGCAGCAGCGCCAACTGAAGCCATCTGAGGCTCTGGCTCTTTCCATTCGGCTTTGCTCTCTGGTTGAGCATGTACCTGGCCTTGTTTGCCTTCCAAGATGGAATCAGCAATCTTGCCGGTAATCAGCTTGATTGAACGGATTGAGTCGTCGTTGCCGGGGATGACATAGTCGATGCCATCGGGATCGCAGTTGGTATCGATGATACCGACTGTGGAGATGCCGATTTTTTTGGCTTCGGATACGGCGATAAGTTCACGCTTTTGATCGATGATGAAGAGCATGTCTGGTTTGCCGCGCATCATTTTGATGCCGCCCAGGGTCTTTTCGAGCTTGTCCATTTCACGGTTGATCATGGACTGTTCTTTTTTACCGCGACGATAAAGATCGCCACTGTCTCTCATCTCTTCGAGTTCTTTGAGGCGGTTGATACGCAAGCGGATGGTCTCAAAGTTTGTGAGCATGCCACCCAGCCAACGGCGGTTGACATAAAAAGCGCCACAGCGCTTCGCTTCTTCTTCGACGATTTCGCTAGCTTGCTTCTTTGTGCCTACGAAAATAATGTTTTTCTTTTCGGAAGCGGCTTTGCGGACGTATTCACAGGCTTTATCGAGAGCGCGAGTGGTTTGCTCGAGGTCGATAATGTAAATGCCGTTTCTTTCACCATAGATGTAAGGTCTCATCTTGGGATTCCAGCGACGTGTCTGGTGTCCGAAGTGGACGCCTGCTTCCAAAAGCTGTCTCATTGTTGCTACTGGCAAGGCTTAGTACTCCTTTGAATTGTATGTGAGCCGGTAGGTATGTCGGAAAGTGCAAAAAACGCAACAGTAGTTAACTGCTCGAGCCTTCCGTGGGCTCAAGAGTGCGCTTAAGTAGTCCAAAGTATCACTATTTGGTATGCAAGAGCAATTTAAGAGGCTCCCCGCCATCACGACTCTTAATAAAGAGCCAGGGCTGGAGATTGGCTGCCCCTTTACTACTTAATTTAGAAAACAGGCGCTAGTTGAGGGTTTTGCCCTCTTTTTTGAGCTTACTGAAGGCTTCAAATCGCCTATTTGTGGACACTTTGGCGTAAAGTCGTTATAATATTACAACGTAAACTTTTGCTAATGGATGCTAACGGTTTATCTAAGAGGCTCAGATGTCTAAAGTATTGGTACTCAACGCTTCATACGAGCCTCTCAATATTTGCACCTGGCGTCGCGCTGTTGTCCTTCTGATGAAGGGCAAAGCTGAGCAAATAGAGCACAACGGTAAGTTTATCTACACAGATACGCCGCTACCTACGGTCATCCGTTTGCGCTCTTATGTCAAGATTCCATACAAAGAGATTAGTCTCTCACGGCGCAATATCCTGCACCGTGACAATTACATCTGCCAGTATTGCGGCGATAAGAGACATGATTTGACTATCGATCACATTATTCCGCGTTCGCGCGGAGGGCTCGATGCCTGGGATAATGTGGCAGCAGCTTGCCTCAAATGTAATGTCAAAAAAGGCGACAGGACACCCAAAGAGGCTGGTATGCCGCTTCATACAACTCCTCGCAGGCCCATGTCCCATGTTGTATTTGAGATTTCCAAGCATAGTGTTTCCGGCAATTACAACTGGAAAAAATATGTCATTGGTGCCTGAGCACCGCTTTTAAAGACATGACTAGGCTTTATGGGCAGGTAATCCTGGATATACAGGTGCAGGGTCTAAAAGACCGTCTCTTTACCTATGCCATACCAGAACATTGTGCAGATCTAGCTTTTGTCGGCGCTCAGGTGCTTGTGCCTTTTGGTCCGCGCCAGCTTGTTAGCGGCTATTTAGTCTCCTTAAGTGAGGCCAGCCCTCAGGATTTTGCTTTTACTATCCGCGAAATCCAGGAAGTAGTCGACCCGGTACCACTCTTTGACGAGCAGTACATCGAGTTTTTGGGTTATGTCGCTAAACGTTATTGTGCCTCGCTACAAGATGTAATTGCTGCTGCCATACCGTCATGTTTGGTTGGCAAAGTTAAACGCATGGTCCGGCTCAAGTCTGCTAAACAAGCCAGTCCCCTCCCTGGAGAGAGTGGGGTGGGCGCGGGCAGTATTGCCGATCAATCAAATCGATTTATGCAAGAAGAAGCACTAGCTCAAAGCACCGCCCATAAAGGCGGACAGTTGCATCTAGTAAATGTGGCCGCTTTACAGGAGCAAGACGTAAGCCAGAAGCTCCTTTTAAAAGAGCTGGAAAGCTCTGCTAAAGGCTCTCTCAATATCACTATATTGCGTCAACGTTTTGAAAAGGCAGGCAAGTTTAATAAGCCCAAGCTCAATGCTTCGCACTTCCAAAAGGCGCTAAAGGCGCTCTGTCAGGCGCAATTGGTAGAGATAACCGAAGAAGAAGACGGTGCCACCAAAATGCGTACAGTGGCACTTTTAACTAGAGGTGAAGTAGCACCAGAGACGGCCAGGCAAAAATCTATAGCTGCTTATGTGGAGGAGCTCAGTGAGCCAATCTCTATACCGGATTTGATTGAAGCCACTAAAGCCAGTCGCTCCACTATCGACAAGATGGTCAAGGCTAATCAGTTGACTTTGATTGATACCGAGGTAGTGCGTGAGAGTCTCGGTAATCTGCCCCAGGCTCTAATCGACAAGCACCGTACACCGCCGCCTCTGACAGCTGAGCAAAGTGAAGTCTTTGCTGTTTTATCTAGAGAACTCAAGGAAACAAAACGACCTGGTGATATTGCCGGCGATGGCAGTGTTGTACCAGTGGATAGTGAAGTGGTTAAACCCTGGCTTTTGCACGGTGTAACCGGCTCCGGTAAGACCGAAGTATATTTGAGGCTGATTACGCAATGTCTTGAGAGTGGTCGTACTACCCTCTTTTTGGTGCCCGAAATCTCTCTTACGCCTCAGCTAGCTGGACGGCTTAAGGCGCGCTTTGGCTCGCTGGTATCTGTGTGGCATAGTGCCATTAGCCCTGGTGAGCGCTACGATACATGGCGGCGACTGCGGTCTGGCGAGGTCAAAGTTTTGCTGGGGGCGAGGTCGGCTGTGCTAGCTAATATGCCAGATCTCGGACTGATTGTGCTCGATGAGGAGCACGACGGCAGCTACAAACAATCTACTCCGGCTCCTCGCTACAATGCCCGCGACCTGGCCCTCGAAAAAGCTAGACGCACAGGCGCTCTGGTCTTACTGGGCAGTGCTACTCCTGACTTGACTAGCTATGAGCGGGCTTTGCGCCAGGACCGTCTACTTGTGATGAAAAACCGTGTGTTTATGCAGGTTATGCCCGAAGTAAAAGTGGTCGATATGCGCAAAGCATTTGCCCACGATGGCAAAAGTGTCTTTAGTGAAGAGTTAAAAAAACTACTTGCCGATAGACTGGCCAAAGGCGAGCAGGTGGTGCTCTTAATCAACCGTCGCGGTTTTGCCAATCATGTCTTTTGTCAGGGCTGTGGTCATGTCAGCAATTGCAAAAATTGCAGTGTTTCTCTAGTACTGCACTCATTTAAAAAAGCCAGACGAGCTGACGTATCGGAAGAAGACTATGACGATGCTCCGCTTTTGCAGGCGGGCGGTTATCTGGCTTGCCATCACTGCGGCTTTAGGCAGCCACTGCGCGATATATGCTCAGAGTGTGATGGACCTTTTTTAAAAGTATCAGGTATTGGTACACAAAAGGTGGAGTTGGAGGTGCTCAAGTTGCACCCAACCGCTCGGGTGGTGCGCCTTGACTCCGATGTTGCCAAACGCAAAGGTGCCTACGAAGAAGTCTTAGCTCAGTTTAGCTCTGGCAACGCCGATGTACTGATAGGCACACAGATGGTAGCCAAAGGTCTCGATATCCCCAGGGTTACACTCGTTGGTGTGCTTTCGGCCGATAGTGCCTTTAATCTGCCCGACTACCGCTCCACTGAGCGGGGCTTCCAATTGCTTACCCAGGTGGCGGGGAGGGCCGGTCGGGGTGAGCATCCAGGTGCTGTGGTATTGCAGACCTATACACCGGAGCTGCCGGCATTGCGGCTTGCCAGCGAGCACAATTACCAGGCATTTTATGCCCCCGGAGATAGAGAGTCGGAGGGTCTTTGACTATCCACCTTATTGTAGTCTCATCCGTCTTGTGGTCTCGGGTGAAGACCTGGTCCTGGTGGAGTCTATCGCCGAGCTGGTGGCTGAGGAGCTAAGTCATCTGCTTGAGGACGAAGCCGAAGAAAACGAGGTAAAGATACTGGGACCAGCACCCTGTATCATCGAACGTATCAAAGGTCGGTTTAGGTTTCACCTCATTATTAAAAACAAAGGTGGCGACAGGCTCCAGGATTTGATCATTGATTACCTCAAGGGTAGGCACTTTGCTGCCCCTGTCAATCTGGCTGTAGATGTGGATGCGCTCGATCTGGTGTAAAATCTATTTTTACGCATAATGGTCAGTGCCTTGTCATCTAAGTCGACATCCGTTTATTACGTCTTTTTTGGACTGTTGCTCATCCTGGTCTCTCCTTTGCTTTTGTTTAAAAAAAAGGCACGGGCAGGTTTGAGCCAAAAGCTCGGCATTATCCCAGACGATATCAAAGCCAAAAGCAATAGCCTCAAGGGTTGTGTCTGGTTTCATGCTGTTTCGGTGGGCGAATTTAACGCTGTATTGCCGCTCCTCAAAAAATTCAAGGCGCTCCACCCGCAGTATCAGCTAGTGGTCTCTACCACGACTGGCACTGGTCAAGCTCTGGCCCAAGAAAAAGCCAGTGATCTCGCTACTGTTATATATTTTCCCTATGATTTGCCTTTTGCTACTTTGAGCTGGCTAAAAACACTCTCGCCAAAACTGGTTGCTATAGCTGAGACCGAAATTTGGCCTGGCTTTACCCATGAGTGCAAAGAGCGTGGTATCGGACTTGTGGTGGTCAATGGGCGTATCTCTCCTAAATCATTTAAGGGATACAAGAGATTTAAAATGCTCTTTGGTCCTGTACTCAGGCGCTTTGATGTTATTGGCGTGCAGACAGTCGAAGAAGCCAAACGCTACCAGGCTGTTGGCGGCGATGTTAAGGTAGAAGTGCTGGGTAATCTCAAGTTTGATGGACTAAAGCCAGTCTCAGCTGAGCGCAAGCAAGAACTAGCCGCGACTATTAATCTCGATATAAACAGCACAAAAGTAATAGTGGCAGGCTCCACCCACGAAGGTGAAGAATCAGCACTCTTAAATAGTCTCAAACAAATTACCGATGCCAATGTGCGTCTTATACTGGTGCCCCGTCACCCTGAGCGTTTTGAGCATGTCGCCAAAATGATTGGTGAGGCTGGCTTTGTTGTTAAACGCTTTAGCAAGCAAGAAAAATTTAGCGATATTGCCCCAGCTGATGCCCTGGCAAATGGCAAACGTGAAGTCTATTTGCTCGATGTAATAGGTAAGCTTTTTGACTTTTACAGTCTTGCTACAGTCGCTTTTGTGGGTGGCACAATCGCCCCAATCGGTGGTCACTCCATCATGGAGCCCTATGCTTATAGTGTGCCTGTGGTAGTCGGTCCCCACATCGAAAAAACGAGAGATGTGGCCTCTGCTCTGACCGAGCTCGATGCACTGACTATGGTGGCTGACGGAGCGGCACTGCCGGCAGCACTTATTGAGTTACTCGCCGATAGTGCGTTGCGTGTGAGCCGCGGCCAAAAGGGTAATCAACTATTGCTGGATAGTCAGGGTGCGGTGGATAAAGCTATTAAGCTACTAGAGGGTCAGCTGGCTAGCCTGCCAGCCCAAAAGCAATCGATTACCAGGGTCTAGTGTATAAATGAAGCTTTTGACTCCCTTATCCCTGGTCTATGGAGCTGGTGCCTATCTGCGCATACTGGGCTATCAGACCGGCTTAAATAAGAGACTTAAGGCTGACGCTCGTGTAATTAGTATCGGCAATCTCACGGTTGGTGGTACTGGCAAAACGCCTGTTGTGATAGATACAGCGCGCAGGTTGGTCAGTCAGGGCAAAAAGGTGGCTGTCTTATCGCGCGGCTATGGTCGCAAAAGCAAGGATGATATCCTCGTTGTCTCAAAAGGCGCAGGTCCAGTAGTATCTAGCGAGGACTCCGGCGATGAGCCCTATCAAATTGCTCAATCAGTGCCTGGACTTATAGTTATAGTCGGTGCCCGGAGAGTCGATACTCAGGCTGTGGCTATCAAACAATTTGGTGCTGAGGTGCTCATCCTGGATGATGGCTTCCAGCATCTACCACTTTTGCGTGATACCGATGTGGTGCTCTGGGATTATAACGACGATATAGTTAGCCAGTCACTGGTACCAGCAGGTCGTTTGCGAGAGCCGATGGCAGCTCTTACTCGCGCTACCCATATAGTCATAAGCAAGTTGCCGCAAGATTTGCCCGATAGTGACTATCAGTCTCTATGTGCCAGACTGAGAGCCTATGCTCCCGATGCTGTGCTCGATGGTTGTTCTTTTGTGCCACTGGATCTGGTGCCTCTCAAAGAGCTGCCACTGTCTGCTTCGGCTAGTGTTTTTCCGATTGCTGATTTTGCCAGGGCTAAGGTCCTTGCTTTGAGTGGCATTGCCAGACCGGAAGTCTTTATTGCTCAACTTAAACAAAATAATCTGGATGTAGTGGATGCTATTAGTTTTGGTGATCATCACTGGTTTAGCGATAGTGATCTTAAGAGTATCGAGGATAAATTTAAAAGCGCCCAGGTCGACTTTATCATCACTACTCAAAAGGATATGACCCGCCTGAGTAGCGCATTGCTTGCTGGCAAAATCAAAGATGCGCTGGCAAGTAAAATTTTTGCTGTCAGATTGCATGCAGTATGGCGCTCTGGTAGCCCTTCTTATCTTGGGGCACAGTGATGGCTAAACCGCAGGCAAAAAACATTTTGGTGATTAGATATCGCTTTATTGGCGACACTATTTTGACTGTGCCATTTTTGCGTAATTTGAGATTGTCTTATCCTGATGCCAAAATCGATGTACTGGTTGGACCCAAAAGCGGTGAAGTGCTTGAGGGTTGCCCTTTTGTCGATGAGCTGATTACTTTTGATACCACGAGGTTTCATAAGTATGACAGCGGCGAGGGCAAGCCCAAGAGCTTTATGTCTTATGCTCTCTCATTGCGTAAGCGCCAGTATGATCTGGTATTTGTCCTCAAGCGCTCGCTGTCGGCGGCATTTTTAGCCTTTATGACAGGTGCTAAAAGACGAGTCGGCTATAAAGGTGATGGCCGCTTTTTGCTCACTGACTCAGTGGACTGGCTAACTGACATACACGAAGTCGATAGCTTATTGTCGATACTGGAAGCAGTAGATATACCAGTTAAGGACCGTAGCTTAGCCAGTTTTGCCAGTGCCGCTGAAATTGACAGGGTCAATCAAATCGAGCCGGAGCTTGCCAAAAGTGGTGCCAAAGTTTTGATCCATGCTGCTGCTGCGCACCCGGACAAAATCTACCCACTGCAAAGCTGGGCTACCCTGGTGCAAAAGCTGGTTAACGAACTCAATTTAACTCCTGTCTTTAGCGGCGATAAGCAGGATATTCCTTTATATGAGGAGCTAACTGCCTTGAGCGGCTGTCGGGCAATCAATATGGCTGGTCGTCTCAGTTTGAGAGAGAGTATGGCTCTTTATACGATGATGGACCTGGCTGTTTGTGTCGATAGCGGTCCGGCTCACCTGGCTGCCAGCGCTGGCACACCGACCATAGCTCTGTTTGGTCCGACTGACCCTGTGCGCTGGCGCCCTTATGGAGAGAGCCACCGGGCTGTCTATGACGAGACTTTGACTTGTAGACCCTGTCACTACAAAAAGACCTGTCTCAATCGCGAATGCCTTACAGCCCTGCCTGCTGAGCGTATCTATAAAGAATGTCTGGCATTGCTCAAAAAATAGGGTTGTTACGGTTAAAAACTCCGCTGTGAGTTAAAATATAGGCGTTGATACATATAGGTTGATTCTCTTGAAAAACGCAGCCGCTAAAGTACTGTTACTCTCATTGACTCTTGCATTGGCAAACTTTGCTCCCGGGCAAAATGCCTTTGCCAAAGAAAAAGACATTGAGCGCAAGCCGACCAGTAAACATTACCCAGCTCCCACTATCGAAGGGCTCTCAAGCATGAAGCCCAAGCAGAGAGTGGCGCTCAAGTTTCCTATATACGATCAAGGTGGGTCTTATTGGTACTCCCACAAGCAATACGAAAAGGCACGCCAGTACTGGATGACTGCTTTGCGCTATGCCGAGCAAGAAGTGCCACCAGAGAGAGCTCGTGGTTTGTCATCCGAGACAGAATCTGCAGTAGTCTCGCTTATTGATCACTTGATGTATTTTATCCGTGATGTGCACTATGTGCCCGGTTATTATTCTACTCAGGCTGCCAGTCCTCAGGACAGGCCTAGAGGAGAGACCACAAACTTTCAAGATCCAGATCCACGCAAAGTAATGCTGCACAATTTGCAGGGTCAAATGCGCGGCTTTGCCGAGGATCAGCGCTGGTGGGAGCGTATCAAAAACTTTGCCAGACGCACATTGGGAGAAGGCCACAGAAGCATGTATCACTGGACTCAAGTGATGGAGCAAGCGGACTTCCACTACAAAGTAATAAATACCAGAGGCGCTATCCAAGATTTGGAGAGACAGCTCAATGTTAAAACAGCCGAATCTGGTATGAACTTTGGTGGTGGCACTAGCAGTAACACGACTGGTACTACCGGTACTGGTGGCACTAATAACAATCCAGTCAAACGTGGCGAAGTAGAAAACCCCTGGCCCTAAGGCACTGCAAAGTAATCCATTTAATGCCAATTTAATGGGCTTGATCTTAGGATTGGTGTACTTCACCAGTAGGTTTACTATGGAAAAGTTTAAGGCTCAGCCTCACAATAGAGAGGATGTTAGTACTGACGCGCAAAATATTGCGTTGCATGCTCAAAGAGCGATTTCAGATGGTTCGCATAAAGCTTCGCAGGGCTTGTTAGAGCAAGTGCATCAAATCTCGCAAAAGGGTCCGGAACATCTAAACAGTGTCTTCAGGCAAGTGGAAAAAGATAGCGGACGCATGAATATGTTGCCGCGCGCCCAGGTTGATGGGGATGGATCGATAAATTTTACGGCACCAAGAGTCAGTCAGGTTTTGGGGCTAAACTACAGAGAAGTATCGGTGCAATCAGTTGGTGGCAAGACGTATGTTAATGGCGACGTTGATAGAAACCCACTCATGGCATTGGGACGTTCTGCTGTTAATTCGGCAACCAACTCGGTGGGTAGACCTTACACTCGGATGCTGACTAAATAGCAGTTATTGCGTAGCCTTAAATAGATGACCGCTCTCAAACAATACCGGCAGTCCACGCACCAGACAAAATGCTGCTGAGATATAGACCATCACATCAGCTGTGATGGCAAGCTGGCTTTGTACTGGTGTTGGTATATGGCAGGCGATGATCAGACAAAATGCCAGTGCTTTGACCACAGCATAAGTAAAACGGCTAAAGTTGGATGCCACCAAAAACTTGCCCAGTGGTGACTGCATCATTGTTTTGGCACCAAATGCGGTATAGCCTTGCTCGCTTGCCTGGCTGCGCAAAGCGTCCACAAAAGTACCACGCACTAGGTAGAGCAGAGGCACCCAGACTGCTATCCAGCCTAGACTGGCAAAGACTATCCAGTAAGCCATCTCCACTGCTCTGTCGCCGGCGATATCGAGGATAGCGCCAAACTTAGAGGATTGATTGAGCTTGCGGGCAAAATATCCATCTAGCCCGTCAGCCCAAATAACAAATACAGTCAGTCCAAATACGGTCCAGAGTATTGTATTTGTGGCCGGCAGGTAAAGCAGCGCCAGAGTAAAGAGAGCAAGTACTACTCTCGATACTGTGATTACATTGGCGACGTTGACCATCCGGATTTATACAGTCTTTATTGAGCTTATATGTCCAGGTTGCCGACGAGGTGGCTGTTCACTTCGATAAACTCGCGACGCGGTGCTACTGATTCGCCCATGAGCAAGTCAAAGACGTGGTCAGCTTCAGATACGTCAGCGACGCTTACGCGCTTGAGAGTACGAGTGGCTGGGTTCATGGTTGTTTCCCAGAGTTGCTCGGGCATCATTTCGCCAAGACCCTTAAAGCGCTGGACGTCAATTTTGTCACCGAGTTCGGCTCTCAATGCTTCGAGTTTGTGCTCGTTATAGCAGTATTCAACACGCTTGCCCTTGGTCACTTTGTAGAGTGGTGGTTGAGCGATATAGACATAACCTTGCTCGACCATTGGTTTGGCATAGCGGAAGAAGAATGTCAGAAGCAATGTGCGGATGTGGCTACCATCGACGTCGGCGTCGGTCATGATGATGATTTTGTGATAGCGCAGTTTGCTCATGTCGAGGTTTTCGGCGTTAGGACGCAAAAGACCTACTGATTTTGTGCCATCTTCATCTTCGTCTTTGACTTGCAGACCGATGGCCTGGATCATCGCCTGTACTTCAGCGTTATCGTAGATGCGGCTGGGCTGTACTCTTTCGACGTTGAGGATTTTACCTCTGAGAGGCAAAATAGCCTGGAATGTCCGGTCGCGGCCTTGCTTGGCGCTACCACCGGCGGAGTCACCTTCTACCAGATAAACTTCGCATCTCTCAGGGTCTTTATCAGAGCAGTCAGCCAGTTTGCCTGGTAGACCAGTACCTGAGAGAGCCGATTGTCTGCGGATTGTTTGTTTAGCTTTTTGAGCAGCTTCACGAGCAGACTTGGATTGGATTACCTTTTGGATGATGTCTTTAGCTGGTTTGGGGTTGAGTTCTAGCCAGTCAGCCAGACGCTCAGCTACGACACCCTGGACCACGCCCTGGACTTCACGGTTGCCCAGTCTTTCTTTGGTCTGACCTTCAAACTGAGGGTCTGGCACTTTGACTGAGATAATCGCAGTCAGACCTTCACGCACGTCGTCTCCAGTAAAGTTGGCATCGCCTTCTTTGAGGAGGTTATTTTTACGAGCGTAATCGTTAACGATACGGGTGAGTGCGTTTCTAAAACCAGTTAAGTGTGTACCACCATCATGGGTATTGATGTTGTTAACAAAGCTGTATACAGACTCGCTGTACTGAGCGGTCCACTGCATGGAGCATTCAACAGTTACTTCCTGGTCTCTTTGCTCAAAGTAGATTGGTGGTTTGTGGAGGTTGTCTCTGGTCTCGTTGAGATACTCTACATAGCTGGCGATACCACCAGCATAGTGATAAGTCTCAGATTTGCTCTCGGCTTTGCGGTTGTCGGTGAGGACGATGCATAGACCTTTATTGAGGAAGGCCATTTCGCGCAATCTGGTGGCCAGTACATCCCACTCAAAATAGATCTTGAGTCTGACGCCATCTTCGTTGAAGTCGTGGAAGATTTCATGGTCGGGCCAGTAAGTAACTTTTGTGCCACGAATGTCGATTTCGCCCAATACTTGCAAGTCACCATCGGCAACACCACGCAAGTAGACTTGTTTGTGCACTCGGCCGTTTCTATATACTTCTACTTCCAAACGCTCAGACAGGGCGTTTACAACAGAAGCACCGACGCCGTGCAAGCCGCCAGATACCTTATATCCGCCGCCGCCAAACTTACCGCCAGCGTGTAGTACTGTAAAGACTGTTTCAACAGCGCTCTTACCGGTTTGTTCAACGATATCTGTGGGGATACCGCGACCGTTGTCGAGGACTGTGCAGGATTCGTCTGCGTTGATTGTTATTTCGATGCGAGTGCAATGTCCAGCCAAGGCTTCGTCTACTGAGTTGTCGACGATTTCCCAGACGGTGTGGTGCAGACCTCTTGGTCCGGTTGTACCGATGTACATACCAGGTCTGACACGGACAGCTTCCAGACCTTCCAGGACGCTGATTGATGATGCGTCATAGTTGCCCTGGACTTGTTCGTTGACTAATTCGTCTTGTGGATTTTTGACTTTCTCTTCTTCGTTCTTATCTTGATCTTCCAAAGATGCCACTGTCCCTTGCTCGTTCTTCGCCATGAATTGAATCCGTTTGCCTGTTTGTTTCTATTTTGTTATTAACCGTATAAGAAGATCACTGAGAGACCACGCCAAGATATCATCGGATATCTACTATGCATAGAATGGGCGTCTCAACGAAGGTCTTAAGCCTGTGAAGGCTAATTTTAGCACAGAAGCCTATTTCATGCCCTTTTTGGCTATGACCTGGAATCAATACCAGCTAAAATTCAATTACTAAAAGTCACTAAAACTCTCTTTGCAACTGGAAGTAAATCATTGGACGTTTTTTTCGATCCTAAACCCGGCTTAATCGACAGGTCAGCTATTGCGCTGGGCTTCTTTGACGGGGTGCACCCCGGGCATCAGGCAGTTATTGGCAAGGCCATTGAAGAAGCGCGCCGCCTTAATATCCCCTCAGGTGTGGTCACTTTTAAAGACCATCCTCGTGGTTTGACCAGAGGGCAAGCGCCTTTGCTGCTTACTGTGATTGAGGAGCGGCTTGGTTTATTTAAAGAAATGGGCGTGGATGTAGCGCTGGTATTGACCTTTAGCGAAGAGCTTTGTCGCCTTACTCCCCAGGCCTATGTTGAAGACATGCTTGTAAAGGCAATGGGAGCAAAGTCTATTAGTGTCGGACATAACCACCATTTTGGTCGCGACCGCGAAGGCGATGCCAGTCTGCTTGCCAAAATGGGGGAGACGCTGGATTTTTGTGTCCATACCAGCGATATGGTTTATGTAGATGGTTTAGAGGTCTCAAGCAGTCGTGTGCGTGACCTCGTTATCGGCAAAAACCTTGAGCTTGCAGCCAAACTTTTATCGAGACCGTTTAGCGTGCGGGGCGAAATAGTCAAAGGTGATCAGCGCGGGCGCACCCTGGGCTTTCCTACTGCTAATGTCCACACTGCTAAAAATCAGCTTTTGCCGCCCTGCGGAGTATATGCTGGCTTTTGTGAAATAATTGGCGAAGGTCATGGGCAGAAGCATTTATGCGTGATTAATATCGGTGTCAGACCGACCTTTAAAAATCCAGAAATGCGCATGGATATGGCTAATCCTGAGCCGAAATTGACAGTTGAAGCTCATTTGCTCGATTTTGACCGCGATATTTATGGACGTGAATTGCGCGTTGAGTTTCACAAACTATTGCGCGACGAAAAGAAATTTGATGGTCTTGAATCGCTCAAAACACAGATTGCGCTTGACTGCCAGATGGCGCGCTCGACTATGCCCTGTCTCATTCTTTAAACTCAAGGCGATAGTCAATTGCTTTTAAAGCATGTCACCGTCAAAAACTTTCGTAATTATCAGGACGCTACTCTGGAGCTCAGTCCCAGTCGTAATTTGCTCATTGGCGAAAACGCTCAGGGTAAGACTAACCTTTTGGAAGCCATTGAGATCATGGCAAACATGCGTCGCACCAGAGGAGCTAGCGATAGAGAGCTTGTGATGGTCGGTCAATCGCAAGCTTTTATTGAGGTAGGTTATGTCAGTCAGGGCATTGCCGAGAACGCCAGTTTGACTTATGCACTTAATCCGCGACTGAGCAAAACTATCAAAATTAATGGTGTCAAACAAACACGCAACGAACTCAGTGGTCGCATTAGCAGACTCACCGCCGTTAGCTTTAGCTCGCGTGATCTCAGCCTTTTGCGCGGTGGGCCAAAAGATCGCCGCGACTGGCTTGATGATGTGATGGGTAAGCTCAGGCACAGTCTCTATGAGCTTTTGAGTAAATACGAAAAAGTCGTGCAGCAACGTAATCGTCTGTTGAAAACTCTGTTTGAAAAAGGGCGAGTCTCAGTCAGCGACCAGGACGAACTAAAAGTCTGGGATACGCAGCTCTGCCGTTATGGTAGCCGCATTATTAAGAGTCGGGTGGACACCCTTGCTTTGATTTTGCCGGGAGCTGAAGCCAATCAATCGCGGGTCTCTGGGCTAAAAGAAAAACTCAACGCTGCGTATATTTTTAGAGAGCACGATCAAGACGAGCCGCAAAACGAGCAAGAAGTAGGACAAGCAGCCAGTGTGGGCGACCTGGTCGAAGCGACTGTGGAAGAAATCGAAGAGCGTATCGCCAAAAGTCTAAAGATGCGCCGTGCCGAAGAAATCGCTCGCAAGCAAACCTTGACTGGACCGCACCGCGATGACATCAGTTTTGCTCTTAATGATTTATCAGCCCAATCCTTTGGCAGTCAGGGTCAACAGCGCTCTTTGGTTTTGTCGCTCAAATTGGCTGAGCTAAAGCTTGTCGAGGAGCATCTGGCGGAGCCGCCACTGCTCTTGCTCGATGATGTCCTGGCTGAGTTAGATTTGTCCAGGCAGGGCATGCTTATGGAGCTTGTGCAGGATAAAATGCAGACATTAATCACAACCACTCACCTCGATGGCTTTAGACCCGAATGGCTTACAGGTGCTCAAATAACTAAAGTCGTCCAGGGAAGACTCGAAAGTTAAGGAAAAGTGGTTACTATTAGGTTAGGCTCGGGTACATTAGTTTCAGTTAATTCTCCCCGCATCTACCCCTGAGAACCAAACAGTGCACGCCGGAAACATACATGACGGCATAGACCAGAAAATTTGTCTGGAATGCAACCGGCAATTTACCGGTATTGTCAAAGCCTGCCCACATGATGGCGCAGCGCTTGTACCGCTGGCGCGCGATCCGATGATTGGTACTTGTCTTATGGCCAAGTACGACATTATTGATGTCATCGGTCATGGTGGCATGGGCGTAGTTTATAAAGGTCGTCAGGTCTTGATGGAGCGTACTGTCGCCATCAAGATGTTGCAGTCTCAGCACATTGCTGACTCTCAGTCAGTGCAGCGGTTTTTGCGCGAAGGTAAAGCTACCTGTCGCATGAATCACCCCAATATCATCACAGTCTATGACTTTGGTATTACACCGCAAAGTGGACAGCCATTTATCGTAATGGATTATTTGCAGGGGCTCTCACTTGCTGATCAAATCAAAAATGATGGTCAGGTCTCAGTCGAGCGCAGCATTAACATCCTCACTCAAGCTACCGACGCCCTCGATCATGCTCACCGGGCTGGTGTATTGCACCGCGACCTCAAGCCTAGCAATATCATGCTGATTGACTACGAAGGCGAAAGAGACTATGTCAAAATCGTGGACTTTGGTGTAGCTCAGCTCATTGGGGCTGGTGGCGAGCAACAGCGTCTGACTCAAATGGGCGAAGTCTGCGGCTCTCCTGTATATATGAGTCCTGAGCAATGTCAGGGGCTTGAGCTGGATGCCCGCTCCGATATTTATAGTATGGGTATCGTCATCTACGAAACCTTGACTGGCTGTCTACCTATATTAGGTAAGACCATGGTCGAGACGATGAGCAAGCACATCTCTGAGATGCCTGCGCGTTTTAAAGAATCTCGTCCTGACCTTTATATACCAGAGCGCATTGAAGCTGTGGTATTCAAGGCCATGGCAAAAGATCCTGCTAACAGACATCAGACCATGGCTGAGCTGTGTCGTGACCTTGACACTGCCATACCTAAGGCTGGCAAAAGCCAGATTTTACGTACAGACTTCCCCACTATGCCGGGCGAAGAAAAGAGTACTGCCGGTGGTGGCAAAAAGACTGGCATCATTATTGCTGCTGTAGCTGCCTGTCTATTGCTAGTGGCTGGTATCGCTGGCTTTACGCTGATGGGCCGCAAAGAGACCCCTAAGACTGCTACTCCTGTGGTGACACCGGCTAACACGGCTACTACCACTCCTGCTCCTAATACTGGCACTGCTACAATGACGCCTGCCACTACTCCTGCCACTAATCCTGCGACGACTCCTGCTACTTCCACAACTGCCTCGACCAATCCAGCTGGCACTACCACTAGTACCACAGCAGCTGTGCCAGCTAATACCGAAACCACCAGTACTGGCGCGACAAGCGGCAAGCCTGTTGCCCCTCGGCTTACTCATGTAGATGATGATGTGGTCAAGCCCATCAAGCGGCGCAAAATTAGAGCAGCAATCGCTGCTTCAAGACCGGCTGCTGCCAGCAGTGCCAGTAGCTCCGGCAGCTCTAGTAGCTCTGGTGGTAATGGCGATCGATTTAAGAGCCTACTCAAGCTCAAGAGTTTTTAGAGTAGCTGGTCATCTATAACCTAGATGGTGCTAGTTTTAGCTGCCACAGCGCGCTCATGGTTGACGCTTTGGAGAGAGTCAGCCAGTACTTTGACCCGACTTTTGTCTACGGCGTTTTGCCAGATGCCATCATATTTGGCAAATGAGCCTACGATGAGACTGTCTGCGCTCATGGCAAATGATGCGATATTGCTATCGGTGATGCCTGAGCCTACCATCACTGGTGTCTTGACTGCCGCTTTGACATGCACTATCTCAGCCAGGCTCGGCGCGTCACCTGTACGCATACCAGTTACGATCATGCCATCAGCCTTAAAAAACTCCGCGGCATGAGCTGTCTCTTCTAGTGTGATATCACTGGTGATGGCATGTGATGAGTGCTTCTTTTTGATGTCGACAAAGATTTTTATGTGATTGGCTTTGAGTTGCGCTCGTCTGCGTATCAGCGTGGCAGCGCAGGATTGATGCAGCCCCTCGTCTCCAACATGGGCAAATACAAAACCCTCTGAGCGAATGAAATCGGCACCACTCGCCAGCGCTACTGCCAGGCTCTCGAGATTGGCACCGGCTAAAAGTTGTATCCCCAGAGGCAGACCAGTAGCTACTTTGACTGCCTTTGCCACCACTGCCATGGCAGCAGTACTCTCTGGCTCGACATTGCCAAGCAAATAGGGCACATCATGCATGTTTTCTACTATCAGAGCATCGACGCCGCCCTCGACATAAGCTCTGGCGTCTTTGAGCGAGACATCCAGTAGATGCTCCATTGAGCCCTGCCAGCTATCGGCACCGGGCAAGGCCGGTACGTGGATGACACCAATTAAGCTGCATAGTTTGCCAAACATATCTTTTGCCTTTTAGTTTGAAGCTTATCTTAGCAAAACAGCACGCACAGGGGAGGCTTCTAGCTCCATAAATTTAAGCGGCAGGGCGATAAGCTGATAGAGTCCGGCTTGCACTTTGCTTAGATCTAGATTTTCGAGCCAGACCAGACCATAGTTGTCTAGTATTTTATGAGTGGCCAGTTCTTTGGCTCTTATGTGATCTACCGAGGGTGTATCCAGACCTACCAGTTTGATGCCATTCTCTCCCAGATAGCTGGCCAGATCTGTTGCTATATATGCATAGTCGGACTCAAAGGCGTCAGCTTCAACTTTGTCGAGAGTGCGCAGTAAGACTCGTTTGACCTCAGGATGCTTGCTCAGGTATGGCTCAACCATACTCTTTGTCACTGGCTCTCTGGTGGTGGCACAATCAATCACCAGTACTGGTCCAATAAAAGCATCGAGATGCATTGCACCAGCAGTAGTGTCATCGCCGGGGAGCGAGCCTTTGATATGTACCGGTGCATCGGCATGACTGCCCACATGGGGGCTCATGGTAAAAGCTGTGAGATTAATTACTTTGCTCTGGTCAAAGCTCACAGTCACTTGCTTGCTAAATGGTGTATCACCTGGGAAGCAAGCTGTGCTTGTCGATATCGGTTGCGAAATATCGATAATGCTCTGGTATGAAATTATTGACTGAGACATAGTTTTTGCTCAAGTTCAAAATGAAAGTTGGTTTTGATATGGTCCGTTTTAATCGTATCGCTGGCAGACTTTTTAGCGTCTTTGCCGCTTTGATAAAGACCAAGCTGTTTGAATATTTCTTTGCTAATTAGCTCCATATGACGTTTATCAAAACCGCTCGACAGCTTGATGCAGAGTCCTGCTCCGTAAGGATATTTGGCACTCTTGATGCCGATTCCGAGCAGTCCGTCAGCACCTTCTTTGGCAATGACATAGCCATTGTCTTGCGGCAAGTACTGATTGGTCATCAGTTTGTAGTCCAGTCTGCTATCGCCAGAGACCAGCCTGGGATGCTCGTGCATCAGTTGACCGAGCTTATGGTAGTGACTCATGTTTTTGGCAAATGTATCGTCTTTTGCAGGCATGTTATTAAAGACCAGCCCATCAATTACTGGCATAAGCAGACTTTGATAGCTGCAAGCTAATTCAAAAGTGCTCATGGCGTAGTTGGGCAGCTGGCAGCCGTCAGTGGTATGGATAAACGATTGCTCGGCTCGACCGGCAATGGCTGAGAGTATGCGCAAGAGATCTTGATGGTGTGGTCTATCAGCATCGGTATAAGTATCGACTGGTTGATGCTCAGCCATCAGAGCTGCTAAATAACTACTGTGTTTGCCGCTGCAATTATGATAACGTCTCTTCGCTTCCATTTTTAATTGCTGCATCTCTGCTGCAACTGGCTTGGCTTGCGGACATTTGAGCCAGTCTTCGGAGACTTTTGTAATCGCCAAGATTTCATCTAATGCTTTGAGATGGCAGTCTTCACCGCTATGAGAAGCCATAAAGAGGGCGAAGTGCTCATCTTTAAGGTCTGGATAATGTCTTTTGAGCGTGTCGATATGCGAAGCCAGTTGCCAGGGTTTGAGCAGTGAGCGAGTCCACAGCTCATAGTCTGTATCGCCAGTGGCAAGCACTGTTTTGTACCTGCTTTTAAGTGGCAGGCTGAGGTCGGACGATTGTGCCGTCCCTTCAATGACGCTAACTATGCCATAAACGCTTACTTCGGCGCGATTAGAGCGCTCGATAGTAAATAGCGGCTGCCAGGGTAATTGGTGTTGTGTGTTTTTATCCATTCGACTATTTTCGCAATACTGGAGGCATCTATTAATAAATTCCCTCCAAGCTTCTTGAGACCGATACGTGAGAGGCCTATATAACAGTATGCTTTTAGCACTTACGAGGTAGTTTTGTGCAAAAGCTTGCGGTCAATCCCGGACAGGCCTCTCCCAGCCCGCTGGGGGCTTATTCTCACGCCGTCAGGGTGGGTGATTTACTATTTATCTCCGGGCAAGGCTGTAGAGACCCCGAGAGCGGCATCGAGAGAGGTTTGACCTTTGACTCTGAGGGCAAAGTAGCAAGCTACGACATCGAAGCCCAGACCACTGGCGTGCTTGAAAACCTTGGCGCTGTCCTCAAAGCAGCTGGACTGAGCTATAGCGATGTGGTCGATATCACAGTCTTTTTGGCAGACATGGAAGACTTTAGTCGCTACAACAAAATCTATAGCAAATATTTTGCCCAGACTCCCATACCGCCTGCTCGTACAACGGTACAGGTGGCACGTTTACCGGGGCGTAACTTTATTGAGATTAAGGCGATTGCTTGTTTTAGCAAAACAGAGGAAAAATAAATGACAGGTAGTAGTGCGGTGGCTAAGGGCGCGGACAAAAAACTCACAACAATCAGTCATTTTATTGACGGGCAATTTGTCCCCGGTGCAAGCAATCAGACTTTTGAGAGCATCAATCCAGCCACTGGCAAAGCCCATGCTCTGGTGGCCCTAGGTGAGGCTGAGGATATTGACCGTGCTGTACAGGCAGCCAATCGCTCTTTTAAAAAGGGTGAGTGGTCCAGTATGCCCATTGCCAAGCGTTGTCAGGTCTTACGCAAAATTGGTGATGGCATCCTCGCTCGTCAAAAGGAGCTGGCTATCGCTGAGAGTACAGATAACGGTAAGCCTATCTCCGAGAGTTTTGAAGGCGATATTCCGCGCTCTGCGCAAAACTTCCATTTTTTTGGTGAGTTTGCGGCAAGCCATGTGGACGAAGCTTTTAGTGTCTCTGACCAGGAGCGTCATATCGCTGTGCGCGAGCCCCTTGGTGTATGCGGTCTTATTACTCCATGGAATTTGCCGCTTTATCTAGCTACCTGGAAAATCGCTCCAGCTCTTGCTATGGGCAATAGCATCGTGCTTAAGCCAGCAGAGTGGACTCCTTACAGTGCATTTTTGTTGGCTGAAATCACCAAAGAAGCCGGGCTGCCTGACGGAGTCTTTAATATAGTCCAGGGCTTTGGTGCTCAGGGCGCTGGTGAAGCTCTCACAACTCATCAAGATGTCCGCTCTATAAGCTTTACTGGTGAGACATCCACTGGTAAAGCAATCATGAAAGCGGCCAGTCCCACTCTCAAAAAATTGTCATTTGAGCTCGGTGGTAAAGGCGCCAATATCATTTTTGACGATGCCGATTTAAATGAGGCGATACCAACAGCGGTGCGGGCGGCCTTCCGTAATCAGGGGCAGATTTGTCTGGCTGGCTCCAGACTCTTTGTGCAAAGGGGCGTCTACGAGCAGGTTGTACAAAAAATTGTCAGTCTGGTCAAATCAATCAAAGTCGGCGACCCGCTCGACCAGTCCACTCAGATGGGAGCCCTTGTCTCCAGTGAGCACATGCAAAAGGTCCTCTCCTATCTGGAGATAGGCAAAAAAGAAGGCACAGCACTTTGTGGCGCAGAGCGCATCAAAGAGCTTGGTGAAGGATATTTCCTCTCACCATCAGTCTTTGTCGATTTAAAAATGGACTCACGCTTTTTGCAAGAAGAAATCTTTGGACCGGCTCTACCGATAGTGCCTTTTGACAGCGAAGAAGAAGTAATAGAAATGACTAATAACAGTCCCTATGGACTGTCGGCCAGTATCTGGAGTCAGGATGTAGACAGATTGCACCGGGTTAGTCGTCGTGTTAAGGCTGGCATGATCTGGATTAATACCTGGTTTGCTCGTGATTTGCGCACACCATTTGGCGGTCAAAAATCATCCGGAGTTGGACGCGAGGGTGGACGCTATAGTCTCGAGTTTTTCTCTGAGGCAAAGACAATCTCATACAAATACAGAGGATAAAAATGGATCTCGGTATCGCTGGTAAAACAGCACTGGTGACTGGTGCAAGTAAAGGTATTGGTAAGGCTATTGTCCAGGCCCTGGCGGCCGAAGGCGTGAAGGTGATAGCCTCTGCCCGCGGCCAAGAAGGTCTAGATAAGTTAGCGCAATCAGTCCAAGGCGTAGAGGTTATTGCCTCTGACTTGACCGAAGTACTGGAGCGACAAGCCCTTATCGATGCTGTCACAAAAAAATACGGCAAAGTCGATATCCTTGTCCATAATGTCGGCGGACCCTCACCTACCGAAGCTGGCTCCACCAGCCTGGCGCAGTGGCAGGAAGGCTTTGAGCGTCTCTTTCAGTCAGTAGCGCAACTCAATTTGTCTTTTGTGCCTGGCATGTGTGAACGTGGCTTTGGTCGCGTTATTTGTGTTACTTCACTATCGGTGATTGAGCCAATTGCCGCGCTTGCTGTATCAAACGCTATGCGCTCGGCTGTGACATCAATGCTCAAAACTTTGAGTGATGAAGTGGCTGCCAGCGGAGTTACTGTAAACTGTGTCGCTCCTGGACTGATTGCCACCGATAGACTGAAGGACTTGATGCAAGCACGCATTGCCAAGTCTGGACAGACTGAGCAAGAGTATCAAAAAGAATATCTAAAGTCGGTGCCACTAGGTCGGCTGGGCACTCCTGCCGAGTTTGCCTCTGTGGTGGCATTTTTGGCATCGGCTCAGGCGTCCTATCTGACTGGCTCCACCATTTGTGTTGATGGTGGCAAGAGACGCTCCACTTACTAAATAAGAGAGGCAAAAGTGAAATATCTGGTCTTGGGCTCTGGTCGCATGGGTTATGCCGTAGCCTATGACCTTTTGCGCTCTCCTAAAGTAACAAAAGTAGTAATCACAGATATCGACGAGCAAAGAGTCAAACTACTCACAGCTAAATTAGCCGACAGTAAAATTGTGCCGGCTGTGCTTGATGTCAACAATCAAATTGAAGTAGCTCAGCTCATGGATGAAATCGACGTAGCCATAAGCTGTGTCGGCTATCAATACAACTACGAGCTAGCTAAAATTGCCCTGTCGACTCATACGCATTTTGTCGATCTCGGTGGTAACGAGGACGTAGTCAAAAGAGAATTTGCTCTCGATGAAGTGGCTCGTGATGTCGGAGTGACTATTATCCCAGATCTCGGTCTGGCACCAGGACTGGTGTCAATGCTGGCTGTTAGCGCTGCTGAGAGTCTGGATGAAGTCTATGACATCAGACTGCGTGTTGGTGGTTTGCCTGTAGACCGTGAATGTCATCCTTTTGGCTACGCGCAAGTCTTTAGCATTGATGGACTAATAAACGAATACTACGAAAACTGTACTGTCATACGTGATGGTCAGGTGATGGTGCGCCCCTCTTTGAGTGATATTGAGGAGTTGGAGTTTGCTCAGCCTTTTGGATTGATGGAGGCTTTTAATACATCCGGTGGTATCAGTACATTGCCTCAAACCTATCAAGGTAAAGTACAACATCTCGACTACAAAACAATCCGCTATCCTGGTCATGCCCTGCAAATAAATGCTCTCAAAGATGCCGGCCTGATGGATAAAGAAGTAATTGACGTAGCCGGCAGCAAGATAGCACCCCGGCAACTGTTGCATAAGTTGCTTAGCGACAGGCTGCCTAAAGACGAGCCCGATGTAGTATTGATGCGGGTGATAGTCACCGGTCTGCGTGATAAAAAGCCGCTGCAGCTGGTCTGGGATTGTATCGACTATGCCGACCAGGCAGTTAATCTCTCGGCGATGATGCGTATGACGGCGTTTCCAGCCTCGATTGTGGCGCAGCTTATTGCTCGCGGTGATATTAGCGAGCGTGGAGTATTAAGACAGGAGTTGGCTGTGCCAACCCGTCTCTTTTTAGCTGAAATGGCCTCCCGTGGAGTCGCCCTGCAAATGGTAGAACGCCAACCAGTACTTAAGTCACAGGTTTAATGTCAAAAATTTAAGAGCACTGTGTAGATACCGGAGCGTTGTTTTGCAAGAGGTGTCATATGTCTGCTCCAGGTTTACTAGCTGCTGGTGCCAAACCACTCTCACTTAGAGAAGCTGCTGAACAGCCCGCTAAAAGGGATGTGCAGGACAGCTCGTTTAGCAATTTGTTGGAAGAATCGACCAGGTCTTTTGGCGTTGATAAGCCCCGTGAGCCCAAGCTGGAGTTTAGCTCTGACCTCAAAAGCGCCATTGACGAAGCAAAAACTACTGGCAAACCAATGGTGCTCCTACTTACCAGTCGTGATTGTGCCTGGTGCGATGCTCTCAACAAAGAGCTTACCGATCCTCGTCTTAAAGAGATGCAAAACAGAGCCGTCTTTCTCAAGCTGGACGTCAATGATGACCCTAATTCACCTGGTCGGATTATGTTTAATGCCCTTGGTGCCAAGGGATTTCCTACTACTTCTATTTTAAATATTGACGCAAACGGTGGCATCAAAGAAACCAAGCGTCTTAATGGCTACTACTCAACTGGCGAGCTAAAGACTACATTTAATGAGGCTCTGCCTGGTCCGCGTGTGTTACTGGCCGAAAATAAAGATAATATACGCCGCTCTTAGTCCTTAAATCGATGATAATTACCGCTTGAATCGTTTTTATCGTAAGCGGGGATTGTATGTCTATTGCCACTGATTTGAGTGCTGTGCGTGCTTATGCTGCCGAGTCTAGAGCGGAATACGAAAAGCATCTAAAGGCTATGGTGGATTTAGCCAGTGTCAGTATGCAGCCTGAGCTTAAAGATCAAATTGAAGCGATGGGTCAGTACGCCTATGACCTGCTTAAATCAGCTGGCGCTACCGCCACAATTGTCAAAACAAAAGGCTATCCCGTTGTAATTGGTGAATTGCACCATAGTAAAGACGCGCCTACAGTATGTGTCTACAACCATCTTGATGTCCAACCCGCTGATGCCAGCGAATGGGTCAAAGCACCCTTTGATATGCAGATAGAAGGTGACAAGTATCTGGGCCGCGGTACCACTGATGATAAAGGACCGATGCTCTCTGTTTTTTATGCTGCTAAGTACGCCCATAAACATGGCGTGCCCATCAATATCAAATTTATCTGGGAGCTAGAAGAAGAAATCGGCAGTCCGAGCTTTCATGAGTTTCTCCAGGCAAACAAAGATGCCCTTGCCTGCGACTCAGTCGTTGTCTCGGATACTGTCTGGGTATCGCGCGCAAGACCGGCTGTGCCTTATGGCTTAAGAGGGTTGCAGGCCTGTTTGCTCAAGCTCAAAACTGGTGCTAAGGATGTACACTCAGGCACCACTGGTGGACTGGCGCGCAACCCTATCGCTGAGCTTGCCGAGCTTATCTCCAGGCTGTTTGATGCCCATAGTGGTGAGGTCAAAATCCCCGGCTTTTACGACCGGGTGCGTCCCATCGACGAGGACGAGCTGACAAACTTTGTGGCGTCAGGCTTTAATGTCGATAATTTTAAAATGGCCCATGAGCTTAAGAGCACCCGTACAGACGACCCTCGTGAAGCCAGTGCGCGTATCTGGGCTAAGCCTACTTTTGAAGTGCACGGTATCACTGGTGGTTACAGTGGCACTGGGGTCAAGACCATTGTGCCCTGTCAAAGTGAAGCTAAAATCAGTATGAGGTTGGTGCCGGATCAAGATCCTGAACAGATTTTTGAATTGCTCAAGGCCGAAGTCCTCAGACTCAATGCCGATGTCGAGATTACAAAAGAGGGTAGCCTCAAGCCCTATATCGGTCCATTTAAAGGACCTTTTGCCGATGCTGCACGTGAGGCGATGAAGGCTGCGTTTGATGTGGAGCCGGCTTTTACCAGAGAGGGTGGCTCAATTGGGGCTGTGGTCAGTATGCAGGAAATATTGGGCAAGCCAATCATGTTTTTGGGGCTGTCTTTACCCGAGCATGGCTACCATGCTATCAATGAAAACTTTGACTGGACCCAGGCATCGGGTGGTATCAGGCTTTTTGTCGACTATTTTGAGCGCTTATCAAAGATTAGATAAGGGAATAATGAGGCTAGCTAGTGCTGCCACAGGTCACTGTTGTGAGACAGAGCAAATTACCAATCTTTATCGTTTGCTCGCTGGTCGCCCTGACTGCCAATATTGTCTTTGTTTGTCCGGGTTTTGCCCAGAGCTATAACATGCCATACCGTACCGGGTTGGCTTACTACGGGGCGGGTAATTTTAAACAAGCTTTTGAACAATTCAATCAGCTCCTTGCTAAAGACCCAAATGACGCCAGGCTGCACTACTATGCCGGCAACTGTCTGATTAAGCTTGGTCGCATCAAAGAAGCAATCAGTGACTACCGCGCTTGTGTCATGCTCGGTACTGATAGTGAAGCAGCCGTGCTTTCTAAGCAAGCTTTAGCGGTCTGGGATAAGCCAGTAGATAAAAATACTTCAGTGGCTGCGGCTAATGCTCAGACTAAGGGTGGTTTTGGTGCTGCTGGCGCTGCTGCTTCTTTCGCTTCGGGCTCGCCGGCTGTTGCTTCTAGTTCTTCTGGTATTTTGCCTGGCAGACAGCCGCCAGTGATAATCGATGTCCAGGCCAGCGAGCGCGCCCGCATGATTGCTGACAACACAACGCTGCAGCTCAAAAATCTCACCGAAAACTATAAACGCTGGTCAAAGATTGATAGTGACAAACTGGCTTTTGATATTAAGAGTGTGCCAAAGCGATTTGAGGTAGATGGCAAATATGTGCCCAATCCTGACTATGACACTATTGTCAGTGGGCTCAAGCAAGATGCCGAAAACAAAGCGAACAGTATGCAATCTGAATATCAGAGACGTGTCAGAGAAATCTCTGAGGATAGCAAAAAACGCCAGGAAACGATTATCGCCGAAGGCGCCAATGTCAAAGCAATGTATGCCAGGGATAGCGGCTTTAGCCGTATGATGCCTCATGGCTCCAATCTCTATGTGCGTAACTATCTCAATCAGTCCGGAATGGATGATAGTCCGGAGCTTGTGCAATCACAAAGACAACCGTTACCACCAGCACTCTCTGCAGTCGCTCAACCCCTGCGTTTTGGCCGGCAAGGTCCAGGAAAGGTTTTGCCACCACTGCGCTGATTATTTTATTTTGCTGTTCTTAGGTGGTACAACTACTGGCGGTATCTGCATTGTGCAGAGCTCAATTTGAGAGCTGAAAGGCTGTTATGCACGAATTTTTGCAATATGGTCTGATTGCTATAATCTCATTTTTGGCGACACTTATTGGTTCGATGAGTGGTGGTGGCTCCAGTCTTATTGCTACGCCATTATGGTTGATGCTGGGCTTTCCACTTCCGGTGGCGCTTTCTTCTAATATGGTTAATGGCGCGCTCTGGAGTATTGTCGCTGCTCGTACTTATTTGCGTGGCCATGATGTAGATTGGCGACTGATCAGGATGTTTATCGGCTTTGGCTTGCTTGGTGCCTTTGTCGGTACCAAAGCAATTACACTGGGTGATGTCCATGTATTAAAGCGTATCTTTGGCGTCTGCATCACTCTGGTGGTGGCGCTGGCATATTTTAAAAAGGACTTTGGGCTAAATGCTCATGAGCCGCGCTTGAGCCGCTGGCAGACCAGTCTTTTTGCTTTGCCTCTGGGTTTTTATGAGTCGTTTTTTGGATCAGGCAATGGCTTTTTTACATCTGCTGTTTTGACCACAGCTCGTGGTTTTGTTTTACTTGAAGCACTGGGGTATTACTACACAATAGCCTGTGTCTGGTGCGTTTTTGCCTCATCAATCTACGTCGCCAGTGGACACTATGATCTCAAATTGATCCTGCCAGCTATCTGTGGCTCAGTACTGGGTGCATCAGTTGGTTCACGTCTTGGTAAAAAGCACGGCTCTAAGTTTGTCAAAAACATCTTTATGGCTATTGGTGGGTTGCTTGGACTTAAACTTTTGCTTGGCTTCTAAGTGCTAAAATACACGCTTATGCAAAAGCTAAAAGACTGGACACTGACTGACCTGCCCCAAAACGGCTTTGCACTGGTCGAGTCTTATGTGGGCTCACAAGAGCTGAGCCAAATTGAAAGTGCTCTCAGTCAATTGCATCAAGATGCTAGCGCTGGTATGAGACATTTGCTTAAGCGCTCCCTGGGGCTGCGCCGCTTTGCTCGCTCGGAGTCTATGATTAACCTTGCCTCCACTGCATTGGGGCGCACGGCCAAGCCTGTCAAAGCCATACTCTTTGATAAGACTGCTGCTACCAATTGGTATGTTACCTGGCATCAGGATCTTACTATCGCCGTCAAAGAGCGCCGTGATGTTGAGGGCTTTGGCACCTGGTCTATCAAAGATGGGATTGACCATGTGCAGCCACCAGCGGCGGTGCTATCGCAAATAGTGGCTTTGCGTGTGCATCTCGATGCCTGTCCGGTTGATAATGGGGCGATAAAGTTTATTAGTGGCTCACATCTATCTGGTGTGCTTGAGCCAGTCGCTATCGCTTTGTTGCGCGATAACCAGCCCCATGTGGTTTTACCCGCCCACAAGGGCGATATCATCGCCATGTCGCCTCTTGTTTTGCATAGCTCATCGCAGTCGACCAATCCAGACCACCGCCGGGTCTTGCATATCGAGTATGCCGCCTGTGAGTTACCCGGTGGGCTCAAGTTTGCCGAGGGCAGTGGGCTTGATGGAGTGGAGCTAATTATGGCTTGATCAAAGAAGAATTGGTATTGCCATAAAAGCCGGGGGACCTATAACTATCTGCAAACCAGACTAAAGGAAGCAACCCTGGATAGCTGTCTTACTCAAAACTTAATGCCCGGGCTATTGTGGCTAATTACAAGCTGTCCAGCAGGACCGATACACCTCTCGATAAGTTAATTACATACGAGGAGCTTGAGTCGGGCTGGCCATATTTGCAGTTGCACTCAGAACTAGAGATACCGCCCTTTGAGCAAAAGGGCGCCAGTTGGTGCAACAATTTGTGGCGCTCAATAGTGGGACTATATTTGGTGAAGTCAGTTTTGATGATCAAATATGGCAGCGCCTGGTAAGAGTAATTGTTGCTCAGACCAATTGCAAAATTGAAGAAGTGACTCTAGACGCTTATTACGGTAAAGACCTGGGTATTTGTTAGATGAATAATCGTTTGCTCTTAGTATCACTATCGCTTTTGGTTTTGAGTACATGCGCTCTGCCGGCGGTAGCAGCGGATGTGGTTGCCTCTGAGCCTGTCAAAGTCGCTGATGTATCCAAAAATCCCGATGATTACGGTTATGCGGGTATTGCTTTTGACCCACAAGAAGACGGTACTCTCATCGTTGAGAGCCTACTACCGGGCAGTCCTGCCGCTAGCTCGGAGCTAAAACCCAAAGACAAAATAATCAGTTTTAAAATCAAAGAGAAAACCAGTGATGCCTACAAACAATTGAATCGCACAATCTCTTTTAATCCGCATAAGACATTGCAACTAAGAGTTAGTCGCGAAGAAGCAAACAATAAAGTACTGACTATCAATCTTAAAATCGGCAGCTATTTAGATAATCCAGACCCTGTGCGCTTTGCCCACGCTATGGAGTCACGCAGATTGTTTGCCAAAGCGATACCATTTACTCCTAAGCTACAAAAACTAATTGGTCGTACACCAAATATTATTGAGATTTACGCACCGGATAAAGGACCATCGCGAGTATTGATGGGTGCTAGAGTGCTGGGTGTCAAGGCTGTCTCTGCCGGTGTCGGCAGCGCCGCCGCTAAAAGCCTTGGCGCAAGCGGCTTGCCTGTGGATAAGGCAGATGTATATTTAGTCACTCCCGATGGACTTTTATATCCTTATCTATTGCCAGATACTGAGATTGAAGCACTAAAGATGGCTAAAGAATTTGGTTGTTTTGAGCTGCCACCAAGACCAGAAGAGATTAATCGTATCTCTTTGAGTCAAAAGTCAGACAAGTGGATTGAGCCAGAACAACACCGTGCTGGCAATATGATGGCGGTGTTTGATGGACGTGGTGGTCATATTACTTCTAGCTTTAGTTATATGCACCAGGTTGATGGTACCTGGCCGGAGTCTGATAGTAAGTGGCTTAGCAAGGACGTAGAGCAAATAAAGAATGCTGCTAAAGCGGCGATTAATGCTATCCAAAACGACACTCTGGATTTAAAGAGCGGTCAGGCACTTTGTACCGGTGAGGCTCTAAATTACGGCAATTCAATGAAGGCTCACAAAATTAGCCGTCCTGCCTTTGCCAGCTTTGGTCCACTGGATAGCCAGTCAATCGAAGTGAAAATGGTCAGTGGTGAAGCGGCTGTGGCAAGAGTGCATGAACTCTCTGCCCCCTTTAATGTGTATATGTACTTTGCCAAAGCAAGGGGCTTTGGCTGGAGACTTTCTGCCATTCGTACACCGGTGGATATCGATAGCATTGATTCGCTGCGCGCTAACAGCCGTTCTTCTGGTGATGTGCGCTTTGATGCTGTTCAATCTGAGTGGCTCAAATCTCATCCAATAGCTGCTGCCACAATTGATCAATTCAATGCCATTAGCTCAGAATTGAGCTGTGCTGAAGATAGCAAACTGGCAGATTGGTTTGTTGCCCATAAAGTGGCTATGAATGATTTGGCTAAGCAAGGTCTAAATCAGCTCCAGCCAAACGTCGTTGTTTTTCACGACGCCATGTATCACCGCGGTCGCAAAATTGATGATGTTGACGGCAAGCAAATGATTGAAGGCGATGAAATAAAAGCTAAGCTTGGTCGCCTCGGCCTCACCATGGCCTTTACACCACGCCCTAAAAATGTGTTTCTGGGTCTAGACCCGAGCAAACAATCAGACACAGGCTTTCTTTATTCGGTCGATAATCTGCCGCCGCCAATTAATCCATACGGCTGCTACTGGTGGCAAAAGCTTGATGACCACTGGTATCTTGTCCGCACCGTAAGCGGTTATTTCCCCCGCAAGTTGCGTTAATACTGACGACTTAGCTGGATAATAGCGGGAGGCTGTTTGTTTTTTTAATAGGGGTTGTGTGATAAAAAGCAGGCCAATTTCTCATACAACCCTGATTGAAAAAATCTATACCCTGGAGGTTGATTTGAAACTCATCGCAATACTAACGACCCTGATGCTCAGCATTGCTCCAGCTTTTGCTGGTGGCACGCTGGTACTCAAAGGTCGTGTGGATGAGCTTGCTCTCTTTTGTATGGCTGCTGGTGTGGTCCTGGATAGTACCACCATCCCCACTCGTGTGACCCGGGTCAAACCAGGCACGGCTGCTTACTATAGCGGTGTCATGGAAGGCGACAAAGTACTCAAAGTAATAACTGCTGCCGACAAACTCACTCTCATGCTCGATAGACAGGGCAAAAGGTATGAGGCTCAAATACCTATAAATATGGCTGCTGTGCGCTCGCGCCTGGCAGAATTAGAGCGCGAGGATAAACTCAAATTTGAACGTGGTGCCACTACTAATGTGACTAAACCGCCAGTCACATTGAGTGTGCAAAAGGCTACGCTAGACGAGACTAAGCTGGCTAAAGCAATAGCCCCTTATGACATAGTAATCCTGGTGGACCGCTCTGGATCTATGAATGGTGGACTTGGTATTGGACCACAAGATATCACCAGATGGACCTGGTGCAGGCGGGCGCTAGCTGGTTTTGCCCAATTTTGTCAGGACAGGCTGCCTGAGGGAGCAAGACAGCTGACGATTATCCCTTTTAATAGCAATTTTGAAGAGTTTAAAACTAACACTCCCCAGGCTCTTGAGCATGTTTTTGATAGTTTTGTGCCTGAGGGTGGCACCAATATTTATGCTCCTCTAAATCATGTCTTCCGCCAGCATTTTAGTGCTGGAGACAAAACCAGGCACCCCCTACTTATTGTTGTTATGACTGATGGTTTGCCTAACGAAGGCGACAATGTCCAGGACCTAATTATCTCGGCATCTAAGATGGTCAAGGACCCATCAGAGCTGGTTATCACCTTTATGGAAGTAGGCAAAACAGCAGAGTCTGAGGAGTTAGTGGACCTGCTAGATCATGGATTATTGCACCGTGGAGCATCGTTAGACCTGGTCACATCCCACAAGTTTGAGCATCTTGTCTATGATCAAGCTGGACTCAAAAGAGCCCTGCTCGATGCCATCAGTCGTGGTGGCAATTAAGAGAGTTGCTTTTTGTCTATTTTGCCTGATAGGGTACGCGGCAGCACATGATCGGCTGGGTAAAAGACCCATTCCATTGGGCGCAATTCTCGTTTGAGATTTTGGCCGCAAAACTCACGTAATTTTTCTTTGAGTGTGGCCTTTGCTGCTTTGGCTGTGCTCTCGTTTTTGAGGTCGTTAGACAAAGACTCGTCGGTGGTGACGATATGGGCTTTGACTATCTGACCGAGCTTGGAGTTTTCTACTCCAATTACGGCCACTTCTTTGACGCGGGGGCAGTTTTTGAGTGCGCCTTCTACCTCAGCGGGGAAGACTTTATTGCCAGCCACATTGATCATTTCTTTGGCGCGGCCACTGATAAAGAGATAGCCCTTATCCATATGACCAATGTCGCCGGTGTGATAGCAGGTGCCTTCGATAACTTTGCCTGTTTCGTCAGTTTGACCAATATAGCCGAGCATCAGCATCGGTCCACAAATGACGATTTCGCCTTCTTCACCGTCAGGTAGTTCTTTGCCCTGTCCATCCAGTATCTTGATAGTACAGCTGGGCACTATTTTGCCCACTGATTCGATGGGACCGGAGAGATTGACGGCGATTATTTTAGACTCAGTGGAGCCGTAGCCATTGTTGAGACGTTTACCGTGCTTAGTCTCAAATTGATCGGCCAGGGATGCTGTCAGAGGCGCTCCACCACAGAGTAGTACTTTGGCTGAGCTAAAGTCGACTTGAGTTTTATCGAGTGAGAGCATGGCACCGTAGATGGTGGGTACACCCACCAAAAACTCCGGCTTAAACTTATTATTGGAGGCAATTATGCCCTCAATGGTCATGTCCGACATAATTACAGTACAGCCGCTAAGCAGTGCTGCCAGTGTCACTTCCAGACCAAGGACGTGACTCAGTGGTACGGGCAGGACGACTTTAAAGCCTTGAGTCAGCTCAGCCATTTGGGCTAGCTCATCGATATTGAGTACCAGTGACTCCAGGTCATGGAGAGCACCTTTAGGCATGCCCGTGGTGCCTGAGGTTAATATCAAAAAGGCTGGATCTTTGAGGCTCTTATAGTCCACCAGGCTGGATTTTATGGCAGCTTCTTTGTCCTGTTTGGCGACATCAGCCAGGTCGACAATCTTTATATCGGTGTCTTTTAGATCGGCTTCGATTTTGTCGATTTCTTTCATCAGACGTCTTTCGGTGACGACTGCTTTGACACCGATGCGCTTGGCGATATTGACCAGCTCGGCGGCTGTCATGCGGAAGTCCACTGGACAAACTATGGCGCCTACTCTGAAGCCAGCTAGCATGGTGGCGAATAGTTCTGGGCTGTTTGGAGAAATCAGGACGATTTTGTCGCCAATGCCAACATTAATACTTCTGAGGAGAACCTCAGCTTGCGATGTCAGGTGGTCGAGGGCATCGTAATTGACTTCTCTTTCTTCGCCACCGCGGTGCAAAATAAATGCCGGATTATTTTTGCCGAGCGGGTTAGATGACGGTCTGACGAGGATTTCGACCAGCGACTTTGCTTTTTCTAGTTGGGCTTGCATAGCGGTTGGATATGTCCTTGTTAATGCTTACACTTTAATAGGTTAGATCTTACTTTCAATTCTTACAAATCGGTGCGCTCTGAGACATTGGGAGACAACAGCTATAAAATTGATTGTATGAGTATTTCAGTAAGCGGTTTTTCGGATCTTGACTACAATGGGCTCTATGCCATCCCTCTGGGTGGGCAAAGTGAGCTTGGTCTGGTTATCTGGCTCTTTATCCATCAAGGTCAGATTTTAATTGTTGATGCTGGCGCAAGCTATCCAGCCAGGCGCCTGCCTGGTGTCGATTTGATTTTGCCCAATACAACCTTTTTAGAAACCAACGAAAGCCATATCCTTGCTCAAGTAGTCACTAATGGTCATGAGGAGCATCTTGGTGCTCTTACTTATCTTTTGCAGCACGTCAAATTACCGCAGATACTTTGTCCGCGTTTTGTCGGGGCTTTGATTGATCAAAATATTTTTGACCTCTACGGTACCGGCAAAGCTGGCAAACCACCTGTTGAGATTTGCGATCTCAAAAAAGAGTATAAAGTAGGTCCTTTTGTTATCGAGTTTATCGAGAGCAATAATTCTATTGCTGATGCCTGCGCCCTGCGCATCAGCTGTCAGGCTGGTACAGTGCTTTATACCTCCAGCTTTAAGATAGATCAAACACCAGTAGATGGCGGCATGCTCGATGTGGGCAGACTATCCCAAATAGGTGATGAGGGTGTCTCACTACTGGTATCTTGCTCAACAAATGTCGAAGGTGAAGGTTACTCGGCCTCCGAAAAAGTCGTCGCTAAAACAATCGAAAAGGTCTCCTTGAGCTCAAAGGGACGACTTATTGTCGTTATGCCTGGCACCAATACCCACAGGCTGCAAGTGCTGTTTGATGTGGCTGCTAAGACAAAACGCAAAGTCTATCTCGTTGGTGAGTCACTCCATAAAGTGGCTGTCAGTGCCGCTATCTCCGGGCACCTCATTTACGACCGCAGTATCGAGGGCGATGTCAGCGCCCTGGATACTGCCAGTGACCGCGATGTGCTAGTCATCACTAGCTCAAAAGAAGCCGACCCAATCAATGTACTGGAAGCTCTCGCTGAGGGGGAGCACGATGTGATATCGCTCAAGAGCGGTGACTCACTGATATTTAGTAGCGATGTGGTACCAGGTCAAGCCAGACGGATGGCTCATATTCTCGACAATCTCCTGATCCAGGCAGTCAATATAAATTGGGGCGCAAAACAAAAAGTGCATGTCTCCAGATATGGTGCCAAAGAAGAATTAAAGCTCATGCTCTCAATCGCCAAACCGCGCTACTTTGCTCCTGCCATAGGCGAAGCGAGGCATATTGCTCAACACGGCGATCTCGGTGTCTACTTTAATCTAGACGAAAAGTCAGTCTTTAATCTGCAAAATGGCGACATCCTCGAAATCAAAAACGGTATGGCTCGCACAGTTGGTCAAATTGAATCATCGGCCGTTATGTTTAACCGTGAACAGGGCGAAAGAGTAACGACAGCCTCGGTTAAAGAGAGGCAGGCCTTATCTCTGGAGGGCGTGCTTACAGTGGCGCTCACTCTCGATAGCCAGGGTATAGTTAGCGGACCCAGTATCGAATGTGGTGCAGCCGGATTTCTTTTGACAAATGACTGGATCAAAGTACAAGAAGATCTTAAGAGCACCGTACTTGATACCGTAGTGCGCATCGCAGGCGAGCGTCAGGGCGATGAAAGGGATAGCGGACCATATCTGAGATCGGCTATCCGTGAGGCTGTAGTCAAAGTTTTGCGCAACAAACTATCGGCTAAGCCAACAGTACAAGTACTCGTGCATCAAATCTGATATCTGCCTAATAGCCGCCCGTAATGAGAGCTGCATTGGCGTCATCGATAGAGAGGTTATAGGTCTGCCCGGCTTTGACTGTGAGCGGATACTGCCAGTAATAATTCAGTCCAGGTACTTTGTGAGTGCCTGTAATCCACCATTCGCCGGGGATTAGTCTAACTTGCGCTGTGTAGTATGAGAGTTTGCCATCGCGGTTAAAACGTCGCAGTCTTATAGGAGTGACTTCTTGACCGCGTCTGAGCGCTTCCATCTCTTCGTCTTTGTGGTTGTCTTCATAGTCTTGTACGAGCTGGTGATAGCGCTTCTCGCGCTTGTCTTCGATTTCGTTGATGCGCTCACATTCGGGCAGGGCGAAGTCAATCATTTTGTCTACCCAGCTATAAAGCCCCACCATCGTTTTTGGCATGGTGGTATGGGAGCGCTTGAGAGCATTCTGAAAAGCATAGGACCAGCGCCATCCGCCATCTGGAAAAGGTCTTTCGTTAGAGCTGCGTGAGGCATAGCCACTGGCCAATATAAGCTCGCGAATGGGCTTGCGCTCGAGCGGCAAGGGTACTAGGGGCGCTACCATCTTCATCGGTTTAGTGGTGTAAGGATAGGCCTTTAGCTCTGTAGTTGATTTGTACATTTGCGGCACACGCATCTTGAGATTGACAGTGGCATATTGCGGTGCGCTCTCGCCATCAGGTGGCAGGGCAGTTGGATTGGTATCGCTCTCAGCTAAGGGTGCACTCAGTGCCGTGGGGCAAATGGTGAGAGCCGAGAGTGCCAGGCTTATGCCAGTCAAATTTAAAATGGTAAGACGAATAATAGGCGCCATGAGATGCTCAAAGTAGGATGCATAATTTAGGTTAGCATCTTAATTCTGAGCAGGCTTCTGATTATCAGGATGTTAATTTCAAGCTGTAATCATTGAGGCTTTTATTCAAGATTAGTCGAGCGCTTTGTAATTTTCGGGCAAGCCAAAATTATAGAGTTTGTCAAAGCTCTCTTTGACGCCGTCTTCGCCGCGTTTTGGCTTGGAGCCCGAGACGATTTCGACCAGGCGCTGCCAGCTAATGTGCTTAAAGATACTCAAGTCTTCGCTAGCAGTGCGCTCGCGTTCACTCTCCATGACCATCAGCACTCGGTCACAGGGCATGCGGTTAAAAGTATCGACACATTTTTTGTCAAAATGATTGCCTTTGCCTGATTCCAGGATTTCGGCGACTTTTTCGACAGGCATGCGATTGCGGTAATGTCTCACCGATGTCAGGGCATCAAATACGTCAGCAACAGCGATGATGCGTGACAAAAAGGGGATTTCCTCACCTTTGAGACCGCGGTAATAGCCTGTGCCGTCAAGTTTTTCGTGATGGCAACTGGCTACATAGGGCACTGACTGGAGCCGTTTTGTAAATGGCAAGTTTATTAACAGCTCATAAGTGATGGAGGCGTGCTTTTGTACTTTGGCGTATTCTTCGGGGGTGAGACGACCGTCTTTCCAGAGGATTTCTTCAGGCACGCCGATTTTGCCATAGTCATGCATCATCGCTGAGTATCTCAGCACATCCAGCTCCTGAGCTACGACATCGAGACTGGTGCCCAAAAGTAAGCTGTAATTGGTGACCCGTACTGAGTGACCAGCTGTGAGCGGGTCGCGCTTATCATTGTCTGAGCCAGTACTTCCAGGGTCTTATCGACAAACCTTTCGATTTCAGCGTAGGCTTGTGCTTGTTCAATCAAACCCAGAAGCCACTGCTGTCAGGGCTTCAAGCCAGTCTTCGTCTTCGGATGTAAAAGGACCTGATAGTTTATTTAGTACCTGGAATACACCAATGACGCTGCCCTCGCGGTTGCGCATCGGTACACAGAGGACGCTACGAGTTTTGTAGCCGGTCTGTTTGTCTACAGCCGGGTCAAAACGCGGGTCTTGATAAGCGTCGGGGATATTGATGATTTTGCCAGAACGAGCACAGTGACTGACAATGGCTGTGCTCGATAGAGGCAAACGAATGGTGCGCACGCCAACAAGCCCCTGGGCCACCTGGGTCCAGAGCTCTCCTTTGTCTTGATCCAGGACAAAGACCGAGCAGCGGTCGCATTTGACGATAGCCTGAGTCTCTCTGGTGATTGTGTCGAGCAAACTGTCGAGCTTGCGCTCAGTGGCCATGGCTTTGACGACACGATAAAGACCGGAGAGTGGTCTCAAACGATCTAGCTCTTCTTGCAGGCGCAATGATTTGATTTCGCGCTCGATTAGCCCGATTTCGCGTTTGTTGAGGTCTTCTTCAAAGGTCCTCAGGTCGATTACACTTTTGCCCTGAGCGTTAACGGCAGATGCACTCTCGTGCCCTTCTGCTCCGTGCGAGTGTCCATCATGCTGTCCCTTGACCATCTCGTCGCCCCTTATCTGTCAAACAGTATATGTATATAATCCCTGATTTGACGGATTGCAAGTGTTGGCTGCCTAACCAAAACTGGTTTTGCTGCTCTAGCGGTCAGTCTGGAGGCTATCAGGGTATTTGGGAGCTTCCAGTCGTCTCCAGATCAGTAGATAGGCTCTGCCAATCACCCGTTTTTGATCAAGAAAACCCCAGACATGGCTGTCCTCAGAGTTATTGCGATTGTCGCCCATCATAAATAGATGGCCAGCCGGCACAATAATGGGATCTCTTTGTTTTTTGGGATCATGCTCTGCTTCGATTTGCATATTGTGAGCATTGGGTCCGCGGATGTCGCCCATAAAGTTGAGACTGTAGCGCGGAGGCTCTTTAATATAGGCGGACTCGTCCAGTAATTGTTGGTTGATATAAACGCCTTGATTGGCTTGCACTCTGATTTGATCACCAGGTAGACCAATCACTCGTTTGATAAAGGCGGGATCATTGGGAAAGCAAGGCAGACCAGTAAGTCTTCCCATGACATTGAGCGGATTGTTGCTCAGATCTTCGCCGCCCATTTCTTCTTTGGGTGGATAAAAGACTAAGATATCGCCGCGCTGAATGGGCTTACCGAGGTGTCCTGAGATTTTTTCGACAATCAGACGATCATTGATCTGGAGCGTGGGCTCCATGGAGCTACTGGGGATATAGCGCGCTTCGGCGATACCCCAGCGGATACCAATCAAGAGAATGAGAGTGACGACGATAAGCTCAAGAGCTTCTTTGATAAAGCCTGTTATAAATCCGCCTGGACTGGCTTTTTCGGTTTGTGGCGGTGCTTGCTGAGTCACTGTCAATTGGAGGGTCCTTGCAAATAATAGAGATTATACAGTCAATGCCTTCTGCTTCGCTGCACCCTGACTGGTGCCTTTTGCCAGACTGTCGATCGCCTCTTTCAGGGCTTCTACTAGCTGGTCGATTTCTTCTACTGTGTTCATCTCGGTAACAGCAATCAAAATTGAATTTTTGATGCTAGCAAAATTGGTGGTCAGATTAATGCCAGCCAGAATACCTTTGCTCTTTAAATTATCAAGAAGTGCTTGAGCATCCACAGGTACTGATAGGGCAAACTCATTAAAGAACGGTTTGTCGAAAGTCAGTTTGACACCGCTTATGGCCGTTAGTTTGTCGGCTAGATAGTGTGCTCTTTGCACGCCGATGTTGGAGAGGTCGTACAAACCTTTGGGACCGACACAGGTGAGATAAACCAGCATAGCCAGGGCATTTAGTGCCTGGTTGGTGCAGATATTGCTGGTCGCTTTGGCCCGTCTGATGTGTTGTTCTCTGGTTTGCAGAGTCAGTGTAAATGCCTTTTGACCACGGTTATCGACAGTCATACCAGCTAGGCGTCCGGGCAATTGACGGATGTATTCAGTGCGGCAAGCCATATAACCAGCTGATGGCCCACCAAAGCTGAGGAAGTTGCCGCAGCTCTGAGCGTCACCAACGACGATATCGGCACCCTGGTCGCCAGGGGCTTTGAGCATACCGAGACTAATAGGATCGGTGACAACCAGGAGTAGTGAGCCTGCTTTATGTGTTTCGTCAGCAAGTGCTTGCAAATCTTCGAGACAACCAAAATAGTTGACGTACTGCACGATGACACAGGCTGTATCAGCATTTACAACTTTTTTGAGGTCTTCGACACTGGTTGTACCATTGGTCAAAGGCGCGTCAATCAAAGTCAAAGGCAAATCGCAAGAGCGGGCATAGGTCTCAAGTACCATGCGGTACTCAGGATTGATTGCCATTGATGCCACGATATGTTTGCGGTTATTCAGTCGTACAGACATATAGGCTGCTTCAGCCAGGGCTGTCGGTCCGTCGTACATCGAGGCGTTAGCTACATCCATGCCTGTAATCAGACATATTGCAGTTTGAAATTCATAAATAGCTTGCAGGCTGCCCTGGCTCACTTCAGGCTGATAGGGAGTGTAAGCAGTGGCAAATTCTGAGCGCGAGATAATGGTAGGTACAACCGCTGGCACAAAACGACGATAGCTGCCACCACCTAAAAATGAGCTTTGCTGCGAGGTTGGTTTGTTTTTAGCAGCAAGAGCTTTGAGATGCTGAGTCAATTCCAGCTCACTAAGTCCATCTTTCATAGTCAGTGCTTTGGCGCGGACTTCTTTAGGGATGTGGTCAAGCAGGTTTTCGAAGGTCTTAACACCAATTTCCTTGAGCATTTCTTGTCTATCTTCGGCTGTGGCCGGCAGATAAGGAAAGTTGAGGCATGTATCTTCTTGCATCGACGAGCACCTTGTTTGCAACTAATAAAAATGTGACCTTACATAAGTGTATCCTCTACACAGCGGCATTTCTCAGGGGATTGATGAGAGTTTTCTCGCTCAGCGATTTGCTACTCTTGTAATGTCCTCTTTTGTGGTGTTTTGACATGGCTCTCAAGGTCATTGTGGGGCTGGGCAATCCCGGTCTCGAATACGAAAATACAAGGCATAACGCCGGTTTTTTATTGTTAGACAGGCTCAGCACTGCTATTGGTGCGCAGTTTAGGGATTCCAAACCTTTGCGCTGTGCCTATGCCAAGCTCAAGCACGATGGGCAGGACCTTTTGCTTGTCAAGCCGCTTACCTATATGAATCTTTCGGGTGAGAGCGTTTCTGCCTGCTTACATTTCTATAAGGCGGAGCCCAGCCACTTACTTGTCATCCATGACGACGTCAGTTTGCCTTTAGGTAGATTGCGCTTTCAAGTAGGCGGTGGAGCCGGCGGCCAGCATGGCATCGAGTCAATCATCAAATGTCTCTCTGGCTCTAAAAGTTTTGACCGACTAAAAATCGGTGTGGGTCCCGATCCTGGCGGTGCTCGTCGGGCCAACTATGTACTTGGTCGCTTTAGCCAGGACGACTGGACGATTTTGGACAAAGTCTTTGCTACATCTAAAGATGGTCTTTTGAGCTGGATTAGCAGAGACACGGCTTTTGTCGCCAACAAATACAACAATGTCAATTTTGCACCGGCACCACCACCACCAGAGGTAGCGCCACAAGTAATGCCAAATTCAGGGCCAAAAATCGAATCTGGCGAAAATATTTGAGTTTTTGCTGGAGCAAGGCCTTCCAGAAGACGTCTCTTTGCAAGGTTTTCTGCCGCCTCATTACATCAGATTTTTCTCACAATGTATGCGGGGTAATTAGTTGCTGACTGCTTGGCAGCCGGGTGAAAACGGGGTTCAGTTTCTGATTGGCGGTCTGATCGCTATCTTTTCGTTATGTATTGGATTATGGCACGATAGAGTTACCGGTTACGCTTTGTATCAAAGACTGAGACGTGGTGAGGATACTGCCACGGCGCTGAAATAATTTTGAGTGAAAACTCATGCAAGTAGTATGGGAGATGGGTGTTGTCAGTAGCCTAAAATCATCCAGAGTCTAGGAAATATTCTTAGATCTGGGGCACTTCAAAGGAAGTTCGTTAAGTGAGCAGTTTGGCACAAGCAAGTTTGCTAGATCGGTTTTTTAGCCCGAGAGAGGGGAGCGCAAGTCGCAATTTCTTTCTCTCCGCGCTCTGGTGGTCAGTTCTCGGTATGAGCGCTGGCATGTTTGCCGCGTCGGAATTTTCGATGCCGGATCTAATCCGCGGCGTACCACAACTCTCCATGCCGCACTTACGTATGTGGCACGTCAACGCTGTGGCGGTTGGCTGGCTCTCCATGGGCTATGTCGGCTCCATGTTCCACATGATTCCTGTACTCTGCAAGACCAAGCTTTATAGCGAGCGTCTCGGCAACTTCACCATGTGGGCCTGGAACTTGATCATGATTGGTGCATTTTGCACCCTGCTCAATGGCAACACTGAAGGTCGCGAATACGCAGAGTTGGGCGCTATCCTCGACACTCTCGTAGTAGTCGGTCTGGTGCTCACCGCTTTCAACCTTTATATGACCATCGTTAATCGTAAGGTCAAAAAACTCTATGTATCTCTCTGGTACTTCCTGGGTTCGCTTTTCTGGTTCCCACTAGTATGGGTTATCGGTCAGCGTACATTCGTTGCTCTGCCCGGTCTCAACGACGCTATCATCGGTTGGTTCTACGGACACAACATCCTTGGTATGTGGTTCACCACAGTTGGTGTCGGCATGATGTACTTCCTCGTACCTCGCTTCACCAAAGCTCCTCTATATAGTCACGGTCTTTCGATGTTGGGCTTCTGGGGCATCGCTCTATTTTATGCTCCCACCGGTACCCACCACATCTTGCAATCACCAGTGCCAGAGTGGCTCAAGGCTATCGCCGTTATCTCTTCTATCTTCCTTTTGGTACCGGTACTGACAGTACTCACTAACTTCTTTATGACAATGAAGGGTAAGTGGGGTCAACCAACTACCGATTTGCCTCTGCGCTTTGCCGTTACTTCCTGCATGTTCTATCTGGTTACTTGTACGCAAGGACCATTCCAAGCAACTCGCTGGATTAACTGGTATTTGCACTTCACACAATGGGTTGTCGGTCACGCTCACTTAGCGCTACTTGGTACATTCTCATTTATTCTTACTTCTTCTTTTTATTACTGCATGCCGAGACTTACTGGCAAAGAGTGGCACAGCGAAGGTTTGATTCGCGCCCACTACTGGCTCAAGTTTCTCGGCTTTATGTTAATGATGACTTCACTCACCACCGCTGGTTTGATTCAGTCGGCTGGTTGGGCAATGGGTATACCTGTTGACCAGTGGGGTCTGGCCATTAGACCGTACTGGTTCCTCAGAACTATCAGCGGTCTGATGATCGTGTTGGGTCAACTAATATTTGCCTACAACACTTACAAAACGCTTTACTCACCTAAGCCCAGTGGTGCTGATGTGAAAGCCAAGGCAGCTCGGGAGGTCAAAGTCTAATGTACGGTTACAGGCTTGGTGCCATTGGTATTGTCACCACGTTCTTTATCATCATCTTCTCTACCGTGCTCATGCCCATGGTGCTCTTTCAACCTAAGGCAAGCGGTCATGGTAACGATTATCTGGCTACTCCTCCCAATATCGCTGACGCCGCTCGCGGCCGTCAGATATATGTAAGAGAAGGCTGCTTTTATTGCCACACGCAATTTACTCGTATCCAGGACAGAGGTTATGGACCACTCGTCAAAGAAGGCGATTATGTCTTTGAAACTCCTCACCAACTGGGTACTGCTCGTACTGGTCCAGACTTGACCAACGAAGGTGGAAGATTTCCTAGTGAATGGCAGAAGGCCCACTTAATCACTCCCCGTGTAGTCAAACCTGGCTCAATCATGCCCAGCTTTAGCTATCTCAGTGAAGCTGATATGAACGACCTAGTTGCTTATATCCAGACTCTTGGTAACAAGCGTACGGTTACTACCTTTGTCCAGGCGCCAGATGAGTATTTGCCTACCACCCCGCAAGGTCGCGGTCTGGCTGCTCGTAAAACTGTTGACACCAACAGTGATGCCGCCGCCAACGCTGGTCGTGGTATCTACACTCAAAACTGTGCAGCATGCCATGGTCTTGAAGGCCGCGGTAATGGTCCTAATGCCATCACCCTGGAGAAGAAGCCACCAAACCTGACACGCGACTACTACAAGCAATATCCTGATGAGTTCTGGTACTACCGTATCTCTGAAGGTGTAATCGGTACTCGCATGCCTCGCTTCCAGGAGATACTCTCCGAAGAACAGCGCTGGTACCTCACTGCTTATCTCAAAACTCTGCCCAAAGACCACGAAGAGACTGTCAATAGTCTTGATGATCTCAACGTAGTCGAACCGGTCCATCTGCCTAAACTATCTAGACAGCAGTGGGAACCGCACCACGGTAAAGAATAAGGAGTCTATGTATGTGTCCTAACTGTGTTCTAAATCAAGCCAGCCTCGGTGGTGGACTCTATGTAGCTTTTGGAGTCTGTGGACTATTTTTCATCATTGCCATGGCTGGCATTCTATGGGCATTCAAAAACGGCGAATTTGAAGATCTCGAATCAGTCAAATTTGAAATGCTCGACGATGGTGAAGAGCTGGTGCTTGGTGCTAAAGCTCAAAAAGCTGTTGAAAAGCTGAGAACACAGGAAAGCTCCTGATAAAAGCTGAATCAGGGCGTCGAAAGGTACTAAATTTTGCAAGCTGGACGGAGAAGAAATGGCTGAAGAAGTCAAAAACACAGAAGATGACCACTACGAAGTAGTGTCTGAATACCGTATCGGTGAGGGTGCCCCGCCGCCTTTCCTGGTGATTTGTTTCATTCTCATCTTTATATACGCGGCAGTTTCGTGGGTTCCCTTCTTTGGTTATTAATAGGCAGATGTCAGTTACTAGTAAATCTAATTTGGTAAATTTAGTGGGCGTAAGGGCTATTTCTCTTGTGCTCGCATTAGCGGCACTGCCAGCGGTGCTATCTCTCAGTGGTTGTGGTGACAGCAAAGTCACTCTCAGCCCCGATAACAAATTGGTCTCGACCAAGGTGACCGAAGGCGACAGAGAGCCAATCTGGCCCAACGACGACCCATCCATCCCCGATGGCAAAGGTGTCTATGCCGCGCAAAACTGCGCTCAGTGCCACGGCGCTGATGGCAAAGGCTCTGCCAAAGTGGATTTGTCCGACAAGACCTGGGCTCGCAAACAAAAGCCTGTTGAGCAGTACGACTTCATCACATTTGGCAAGCAAGGTGTTGATCACCCTGTCGTACGCGACAAACTAAGACCATCCGAAATCTGGAACCTGGTCTTTTATGTGCGCTCACTAAGTACTCCACCACTCACTGATACTGAAATCGGCGAGATTGACGCTGTATTTGGTGGCAACTGTGCAGTATGCCACGGCAAAAAAGGCTATGGCAATGGTCCTCTCATGAAGGGCAATACACTCGAGCCACTGCCAGCTAACTTCCAATCCTTCCCCCGCTTTTATGACCGTACTGATGATGTCCTCTGGGATCACATCGCAAACGGCATTAAATGGGAAGGTATGCCAAACTTCTTAAATAAGGTCGACAAGACAAAGAACGTCAAATTTGACGAACCTTATATCTGGAAAATGGTTGGTTACATCCGCCACTTCCACGAAAGCAACAAGAGTGAGATGGCTACCAAGGCCGCTCACGTAGGCGAAGCTGAAGAGTCCAAGAAGCAAGACACTCTGGAAGACTTGAAAGAGTTGACCAAAGAAAAAACTACCCACTAATTAAAAAAGAAAGTCAGAATCCAAGGTACAAAACAATGACAGACGGCGTCAAACGAAGAGTCCTACTGAAGACGGTGGCATCACTGCCTCTAGCCCTGACATTCGGGCTATTGATATCGCCTTTCATGAGAGTCTTGCTACCAACAAGAAAGCCTCTGGGTGTGCTGGGCGAATCCGACCAGCCTCTGGCTGAGCCTCCTATCCCTACATTTACAGATAGCGATTTCCCCAAACCGTGGACCTGTATTCCATTCATGTTTAACCAAAAATATGTGGAGTACAACCCAGAGGGCGCTGAAATCCGCAAAATCCCTGGCTTTATCGTCAAATTGCCTACTGGCGATGTTGTCGCATATAGCCGTATCTGTCCTCACCTTGGTTGTATCTTCAACTTCGTTGACGATCCTTCTGAGTGCGCCAAAAACTATAACTTCAAGCCAGCTGGTCCGGTATTTGCCTGCCCATGCCATCTGAGCGTTTATGACATTGCACAAGCAGGTAAAGTAGTTAGCGGTCCAGCTCCCCGTCCACCACGTAAATTCGAGGTGAAGAAGGAAGGTGGCGCTTACAAGGTGATCGCATTGGAGGCTGGTTCAATTGCCTAGTACAACAAATGACAGAAGTCTCGAAGGAATCCTCTCGTCGGCGGGAGACTGGTTCAAGACTCGTCTAAACAACATCGATATTTTCGACGAACACTATCAGGTTGAGGCAAAGACCAATCCCTTTTACGCTCTGGGACCAATCTTTTATCTCGTCTGGGCGATAGTCATATTCACTGGTCTGGTTTTGATCATGTGGTATGTGCCGACCAAATCAGCTGCTTATGACTCTATCCTCAACATCCAAAACGGTATTCCTATTGGTAGTTTGATGAGAGGCATGCACAAGTACGGTGCAGACGCCATGATCATCGCTGCCACCATGCGACTTTATCGCATGTTCTTGATGGGCGATTTCAAACCATCTAAAGAGTTCAATATCATTATTGCTCTCGTTACTCTCTTGCTTGCTATGTATTCCGGTTTGACAGGTTATCTGCTGATCTGGAACCAGCGCGCATTTTGGGCGACAAAAGTATTTGCTACGTTCCCTACTTATATGGACCAGTTCGCCGTCATGGGCGACTTCTATCAGCCCCTCTATAAGTCACTCCACCTTGGTTGGAATACAGCTGAAGTGCTACTCGGTGGTGGTGCCGCGATTACTCAAAACACCATTACTCGATTCTTCTCACTACACCTGGCGTTTTCCTTGATTCCTTTGATCATGGTTGAGCTTTATTTCTACAAAAACGCCTATACCCGCATCCCTCTCAACTGGATTAAGCGCTCTATCGTCATTGCCATGTTGGCATTCGTTGCTATTGCTCTGCCAGCTGCTCAGGGTTCGCGTTCGGATCCGGACGTCACACCGCTACCGATTTTGTCTGACTGGTACTTCCTTGGCTTGTATCAGATGTACAAATATCTAGAGCCTGTTGTCGCTACCTACATCACAATGATCATTCCGCTCTCGGTTTTTGCTCTGCCCTTTATGGACAGCTACATCACCGGTGCCGAAAAAGACATCATGAAGCGTCCATTTATGCTGATGATGACTATCATGGGTGCAGTTTGCTGGATCTTGTTCTCTTACTTGATCATCATCAACGTTGCTAACATCCACACCGATCCGCCCTACTGGCGCTCCTTCCTCTATCTGACTATTGACGTCGGTGTGGTCTGGCAGTGCTACTTGACTCTCAAGTCAGCGGACATCAAATGGAAGTCCAAGCAATTTGTCGGTTGTATGGTTATGGCTGCTCTTTGCTTTGTACAAACATTCTGGGCCTGGGCTTATTACTACATGGCCAAGACCGAGATGTTTATCGATCCTATGGGACACGCTCTGCTCTATAGTTTTGGTAGACCGTTTGTACCAGCCGATGACGTTGCCAAAGCCGAAGCACTCTTGCGTAAGTTGCATCCCACCAATGGTGATATGCCAATCAACAAAGAGTACTGGGACCTGCATGTCACTCTCGATCCTGGCTATGTCAAAGTAGTTGGTGACCCACCTGGTAAAGAAGACCTGGTTGCTCTCAAACAACTTTGTGACAACTCCAAATCACCGGTTGATTGGATTGTGCAATTGATACCTACATTTGAAACCCCGATGGGTCCAAACGAAGCGTACAAGGCAATCAAGTTTACCGATCCTGTTAAAGGTCCTCACCCTGTCTACAAAAGTTATCTCGACTTTATGGTCAATAACCGCTGGGCCTGGGACTACTGCACTATGGTCGACCGTCTCACTCCTGGCGTAGTCAAAACCTACCCTATGGAAGTGCCTGAAGTTGACTGGTGGTGGATGATCGGTGGTGCACTATCAATGCTCTATGCCGGTTATGTGGGTGCGATGTGCAAAAAGGCTGAAGCCGAAGTCAAAGCAAAGGCCACACCTCCAGCAACCCCAACTCCAGCTGCTGCTGGTTAAGACAATCAGCAATAGTCAAAGATGGATGACAAAAACGAACAAATGAAAGCAGTCACCGCTAGCGCTAATCTCAGTGAGTCCAAGCCCCAGAGCCTGGACTCAACTGGTTCGCGTTTTAAGGTCAAACTACTTGTCAAATTGGGCGTTTTTGCACTGGCTACAGTGGCATTGTCCTGGGTCTTTGAAGGCTTCAGACAGGTTAGCGCTGAGCCCACCATCATGGGTGTCTTGCTCTTGTTTGCAGGCTCCACATTGACCGTTGTGGCAATTGGTGTGTACGGCTTTTTTATGTATGCCGAAGAGAAATCGAAAGGCAATCGCACTCGCAAAATTCCGCTTTACGATAAGTGGTATCAGATTCTCACAAGTATCAAAAAGGATGGATAACTAAGTGGGTAAGGGACTCAACACTATTTTGGCTATTGCTGGCGGCGTCGTGTGCTTGCTGGTGACGCTGAACATGCCCTGGGCTGAACTAGGTATGAATGCCTCGGTTGAGCATTGGCCTGAATGGCTCAGATGGCTGCATATCAACGCTGGTCTGCCACTGCCTGATTACGCCAACATGAATGGTTATGCCACCGAATGGACTGAGTATCTCAAAAAAGCTGGTGCTGAGAACCGTTTTGGTGACTATGCTTATTCGCTCCTTATCGGAGTCGCCATGGTGGCAGCCGCTATCGGTATGACCGCCATTGGTCGCGAAGATGGCGAAGAGAAACTCGTTTTGCCGGTTAAGAAGTAACTCGTAAGTTTGGGAGATCCTCAAGATGTACTCGTCGATACCGAAGGGCTTAACAGACCTGACTCTAGCAATAGAAAAGGCCATTAACGCCGTTCTGACAAATAAGTACAACCCCTTTTATTACCACGGGGCGTTGCCTCAGTTTTATCTGTGGGTGCTATTTCTATCTGGCCTGTTGTTGTTTGCTTATTACATTCCAACAATCGACAATGCCTATTTTTCCCAAAACCTGGTTAACGCCTGGACATCGGTAAATTACATCACGACAGTTTTGCCATATGGTGCTGTCATCCGTGGTGTACACCGTTATGCCGGCGATGCCATGGTTATCACCATCGTCTTGCACGCTTTGAGAGTATGGGTCACTGACAGATACCGTCAGTACAGATGGCCCCAGTGGGTCACTGGTATCTTCCTACTGCTCTTTGTATTGTTTATTGGTCAAACTGGTTATTACCTGGTATGGGACGAGCGCTCACTAGTTCTCACCCGGATGACATCAAGTGCCGTCGAAGCTCTGCCCTTTGTTGGACCTGGTATTAAAGCCTGGTTCCTCAACGGTGCTGCTATCACCAACTTGACTCTGTCAAACTTCCTCTTTATCCATATTGGTCTTTCATTCTCGCTACTCTTTGGTCTGTGGTTGCACTATGTGCGTATGACCAGACCGGTGATTACACCACCACCAGCCATCCAATACATCTTGTTGGCAGTCCTCTTTATTGTTGTTTTCATGTTGCCCATCACCAGCGGCAAAATGGCTGACATCAATAGCCAGCCTACCAACTTTGAGATTGACTGGTTCTTCCTGTGGCCTTACTGGTTACTGGCTCATATGGACACCACCACTTACTGGGTGCTCATTATTGGTGGTTCGCTCGCACTATGTGCGGTGCCTTTCCCAGCGCTCTACAAAGCTGCTCACCCTGTTGAAGCTGCTGAAGTAGTGCTCAACAAGTGCACCGGCTGCAGTATGTGTGCTAATGACTGTCCTTATCAGGCTATTGAAATGGTGCCGGCTCCCGCTGGTTCTCGCTTCAAACTACTGGCTACTGTGAAGAGCTACCGCTGCTCCGGTTGTGGTGTCTGTGTGGGAGCCTGTGCTTTTGACGCTATCGACTTGCCCAACTTGCTCGATAGCGATGTCACAGCCAAGATCAAAAGTCTGGCTGAGGCAAAGGTCTGATAGAAGCAGCAAATTAGCAAAAGCAGAATTTTAAAATAAGGTATAAGCAATGTCCGAAAAGAAAGTAATCACACTGATATGCGAGAGAGCATGCGATTTAGATTCGGTGTGTAACGATCAAGGTGAAGTCAAAGAAGTAGATGGTCTGCATGTGGTCAAACTGCCTTGCAGCGGTATGATCCAGCCTTTGATGATTGAAGCGGCGATGAAGTCTGGTGCTGCCGGCGTTATCGTCACTGGTTGCCAACTTGGTGATTGCTATTACCGTGAAGGCAACAAGATGATCAGAGAGAGACTACTGGGTCAACGTCAGCCCGGTCTCAAAAAGACTGTGGACAGACGTAAAGTCCTGGCTCTCTGGCTTGCTCGTCCACAAAAAGAGCGCTTCCTTTCTGAAGCAAAAACATTCGTCAGCTACGTGCGCGGTCTTACAGACTAATTTTGGTAGTAATACCGACTTATTGAGGAGTATTTAAAATGGCAGCGCCAACACCTGGTAAACCAGCAAAACTTTCAGAAGTGGACATCATCTATAGATGGGCCTGGTTCTTCGTTTTGTATTTCACATTTATTATGCTTATCGCCTGTTTCGGTCTAGTAGCCGAATTCTAAAGGCAAAGCCAAAGTGTAATTAAAAAAAGACTCGCATCACTGCGAGTCTTTTTGTTTAGTTGAGATAGTCTCTCATGCCACGGGTGGCTTCCAGATTGCGCAGTTTTTTGAGAGTTTTGTGCTCAATTTGACGCACTCTTTCTTCTGATAGATTGACTGCTTTTGATACAGCCAAAATAGAAAGCGGCTCACCTGTATCCAGGCCATATCTCAATCTCATGATGTCTCTTTCACGGTCAGAGAGACGGTTGAGTAGTTCAGTCAGGTCTTGTTTGCAGAGACTTACTGAGGCGTCTTCTTCGGGTGGCAGTTTATCGTCAGCAATTTGGTCCAGGAGAGTATCGCTATTGTCCTCGTCCATGTTGGTGGCATCCAGAGAGAGCGGGTCATGGGTAAAGGTAAGCAATTTGACGATTTTTTCTTTGGGCAAATTGAGAGCGCTAGCCAGGTCTTCAGCAGTTGCTTTACGACCTTCGCGCAGGAGGAATTCGCGAGCAGCTTTGCTCACTTTATTGGTTGTCTCAGATAAGTGCACGGGCATGCGGATGATATGACCTTTTTCTTGGAGGGCTCTTTGCACTCCCTGTCTTACCCACCAGGTGGCATAAGTAGAGAAGCGAAAGCCGCGCTCAGGGTCAAATTTATTGACGGCCTTAATTAGTCCGATATTGCCTTCCTGAATCAAATCATGCAGCGGCAGACCTTTATTGGCGTATTTTTTTGCAATTGAGACGACCAGGCGCAAATTGGACTGGACTAGCTTCTGGCGTGCTAAGTCATCACCGGCTTTGACACGGCGAGCCAGATCTTTTTCTTCTTCGGCTTTGAGCAAGGGATATTTGCCCATGCTCTTGAGATAGGACGCTAGCCCATCGTCTTCCAGTTGCTTAGCCCATGTGGTGGTGGCGCCACTTGCTGAGCCTTTGCCCACTGGGCCAAAGGCACCCTCGATTTCAAATTCACTCTCTTCAAAGAGACGGGTGAGACGAGGAGCTAATAGTCCGGATTTGATAATTGGTTTCATGGGTTACCTCTTCAGGCACATCATCTGGGGAAATTTTGAGAAGTCAGTTAGACTTGAAATATGGACCTGATGCTATTTGTGTAACAGGGATTACAATATTCATTAAAGCAGTTGCCAGTGACTTTTGGGCGCTGGATAAGCTTCTCTTAATAATTGTTAGTGGAAGAAGGCTAAGGACATATAGCTGATTGATTTGTCTCTGGCGCTTTTGACTTTTGTGCCCATCATGTCATTGGATGTGTAATAGTCGAGCACTCTAGCCTGGCTATCTTCTGGTAAGAGTGCCAGAAGCAGAAGACAGGCGGTGTAACCGCATATAGTGTCGCCGGTGCGTTTTTTGAATTGGATAAAACCATTGAGGTCTCTGGCTTTGAGATAGCTATAGGCCTCGCGGTCGAGCTTGAGTATGTTGGCACTTATGTCTTGATCAAATGGCACATAGTTGTAATAACGACCAAAGTGAGTAAAGTCGGTCGATACCAAAATTATGTCCCCAGGCTCAATCACACTCTTTATAGAGCTGGCTAAAGCATGTAGCATCTCAGGGCTATCAATTTTGCCTATTATTAAAGGTACGATTTTGGTTTGAGGCAGGCTGTATGCAATATAAGGTAGCTGTAGCTCTACTGAATGTTCGAGCTTGTGGGTAGTAGCATTTACACTAAAAAACGGTAGCTGCATAAGGCGATTGATGCAGTCTCTATCTAGCTCTACATTACCAAGCGGGGTATTAAATGAGCGCGCGGCAGGCAGGATAGCGCCACTGCTCATAACCCTACTGTGACCTGCTGCCAGGATAAAAATGCGTTTGGGATTTTGTTGCTTGAGTAGTTGATAGCAATAGGCCTGGGCCTGACCTGAATATCTAAAAGCGGCGTGGGGAGCAACTAACGCCACTAAAGAGCGCTTTTGTCCCTCGTCATGGCTCTGCTCTGGGGAGAGCTTATTGCAGTGGCTAGAGTTTGTGCCACTGGCGTTAGCCTGCACATAACAAGTACTGATCAGGTGCTCGAGATATTGTCTATTGCCCGGATACCATGAACCGGCAAAACTGGGATAGCGCACATCTGTAAGAGCAAAGCTTTGCCAGACTACCGACAGCAAAAAATAGAGTGCTAGCACTGCTACTAAAACTATTGACCACATGAGCCTAACTGGCATCTCAATGCTTCTCTCAGGGATGCTTAGTATAATCATAAAACCAGCTAGTTAGCGCAACAATCATTGAAAGCTAGAGAACAACCTACCTACCGTTATGCTTCCTGGCTTTTTATAAGGCTTTTGGGTCTCTGTTTTATTTTTGCCTTTGCCAGCCTGGCCCTCGAAGTCTCGGGATTGATTGGTGAAGACGGCATCTGGCCGCTGGCTCAAGGTACAGCTAGCTGGACAAAAGAATGGGGTGCAGCTGCGTTTTTGCATCATCCCACAATATTTTTATTTGATAGCTCAGAGTTTTTTCTCTGGTTTGTAGTCATGCTTGGTTTTGTCCTGGCAGCAATGATTGTGTTTGGCGTGGCCACTCAATTTTGTCTACTTATCGAAGCAATTTTGTATCTTTCACTGGTGACTGTGGGCGGACCTTTTTTTCATTTTCAGTGGGATTTGCTTTTGCTTGAGTGTGCTGTACTGGCCCTTTTTATAAAGCCCTGGCAGACTCTAGAGCCGCCATTTAGCAGCGATTTAAAGGCACCCAGTGGGCTTGTGGTTTTACTCTTTGATTTTTTGTTGTTTAGAGTGATGTTTGCTAGCGGTGTGGTCAAGCTTTTGAGCGGCGATGTTGGCTGGCGCAGCTTTAGTACCATGAATTATTACTATGAGACCCAGCTTTTGCCCGGCTTTTTTGCCTGGTACGCCCATCAGTTGCCTGCATGGATGCAGACAGCTAGCTGTATCAGTGCTTTTTTTATAGAGCTTGTGGTGCCATTTTTGATTTTTTTGCCCTTTGTGCGCGCTAGAGTAATTGCATTCTTTCTCTTTCTAATTCTCCAGGTGGGCATTCAGTTGACTGGCAATCACGGCTGGTTCAATTTTTTGACTGTGGTTATAAGTCTCTTTCTCTTACCTGATAGTTGCTTCAAACACATACCCAGATGTTTCTACCGCTTTGGTTGGCCCAGAGCCAGTGCCAATTTCAGTGCAACCTTTTGGCCTGACAATAGATGGTTAGTAGTGCCGCTTTTGTCGCTTGCTTTGTTTGCTTGTGTGAGACTGAGTGAGCGACTGGAATTAGCCTATCTGGTGCCGCATCCTCTCAAGCAAGTAGCCAGAGCTATCAAACCATTTTGTCTGGTAAATGGTTATGGACTCTATAACCGAGTCTTTGCCACTCGTACCGAAATCAGTCTGGAAGGCTCAGATGATCTGGTCACCTGGCAGCCTTACTTGTTTAAATACAAAATTGGTGAATTAAATCAGCCACCGCCAGTGGTGTCACCGCTAGCGCCCCGGCTTGACTGGCGTATGCGTTTTGCCGCACTTGTAAGTCAGAGACATTGTCCCTGGTTTCATAATTTTGTAGGCAGACTTTTGGCTGGCGCTAGACCTGTGACCGGGCTGCTCAAAAGTTATCCTCAAACTGCACCGCGTTATATCAGAGCCCATATCTTTGAGTATCAATTTACATCGGCCAGTCAAAGAGAGCGCACTGGTAACTTCTGGCAAAGTAGTTACCTCGGGCCCTACTTGTACCCTGTTGAGCATGATTAATTCGGTTGTCGAGCACTTTTTGTCACAGAAATGACTGATTAAATTGCAGACAATAGGTCCCGGTACTTTTCACAACGTGATAATGTTAAAGATATATCATGTGGCTGTGGCAGCTTACTAACAAAATGGTGATGGGCATTGTCTAGAAGTCAAAGAGGAAGCCAGATGGCAGAACTGCCGCTGGTCTTTTTCATCTTACTATTCCTCTTTATCTTCCCTCTGATTAACCTCTGCGGTATCTGCCTGGGGGCCTGTACGGTCTATTTGACGAGTTTGCAGGTCGTTGGTCGCACATCCAAACAGCTAGATTTTCCCAAGGCACTCACTGCCTTTGAAGAAGAAGCCAATACATCTAATGGCTCGCCGCTCATGACCTTCCTTAAAACGCATCCTGTGGGCGGCTACAAAGGCACAGGTAATGACCTATTTATCACTGCCACAGATACTGGGGCTACAACCAATCCTGTACAGTACGGCCCTAATGCCGCCATGCCCGGCCCCGTCGATGCCAACAAGATATATGAGTACTCGGATCAGGCTACATACGATATTGAGCCCTTTCTCAACATGGGCTTTATACCTTTTATAGGCAATGTGCCAGCTCTGGGAGCGCCTTATCGTCTCACCCTTACTGCTCACCGGGCCGTGGAGCAAACAGCCGGTCTTGTGGTCGCTGCTGCCCCTCCCAGTTTGTCTGGTGGCGGTGCTGGACCCAACTTAAACGATCCCCCTGGTCTTGACCCGACTTCGGTCGCTACCAGTGGCGGTACTACATGGAATAACCCGACAGTATTTGATAGTCTCGACAATAGCGGTCAGACAGTGGTCGACCAGACAGTACTGAGTGTTGCCGCTAACAACCCTGACTGGACCCACACATCAGTCAATTGCAATGCCGGCGACAAAATTTATGTCGACTACAAAGCAGATGGCTTTTGGAATGTCGGTACAGAGCTTGCCAAATGCGATGCTGATGGCACCATGGCTACTTGCTATGACGGCTCAGTCAACAAAATTGGCTATATGGTGGGCAAACTCGGTGCCACTCAGTTTTATATGGGTAAAGCGCAACAGATGTATCTTGCTCCTACTGGACAAGCCGGCGAGCTTTTGATTGCTAACTATGACAAAGGCGATCCGGAGTCGACTGATTCTAAAGTGCGCAAACACTACAAAAAGCAAAAAGGCACCATTGATGTGCGCATCGTGGTGGTGCGCTAATGCCAACAAGAGTGCGTTTTGCAAAACGACAGAGTGGCGGTAACGCTCTTATTTTTACACTGGCAATGACAGGCTTTATTGGCGCTGCCATTTTTTATTTTGGTCTCAGTTATCTGCGTACCATGGGTCAGTTTAACCAGCAGACCACTGCTATAGAGGCAGCAGCTCTGGCTGCCAGCAATGCCATCAGTAAGATTGTGATACAAGATCCCTACTGGGGCGCGATCTCAATGTCAGACTATCCACCAACGCACAAGGGTGTGATTGCTGGCGATAATTATTTTTTGCCTGTTACATCGGTCAATACACTTTTAGCCACAGTCAGACTGGATTTGATCATTGCCACCAAGCTCAATGATCCCACCATGAAAGCCTGTGCTAACCGTGACTATATTAATGCTATGGGGGCTAAAGACAGACTCAATGCCGCTTTGCAAAATGCTTGTAGCGGTACCCCGGCCACTGACATAGATGGCAATTTGATCAATCCTTTGACTGATGCCACCACTGCCTATAACAGCAATCGCATCAATATGACTGGCAATCCCACACAGCTTGTGCCAGGTAGTTTGCAGCTCACTTTAGGACTGGTCAAAGACCTGCCTACTATGACTCAAATCCCTAATCCTCCTAGCTATGCCGAAATCACAGCGGATATGCAGCAAGCCAATTGCTACAAAGCCAACATGAATATCCCTTATGCTGGCAAGGATTTTGTTTTTGCGGCTGTAGGCAGTTCGGCTAAGTTGGTTGACATTAAGACATTTTTGGATGACGACACCTCGCTGCCTTACTCTATTCAGTCGATAGTAAAAGTCGAAGCTGATCAAAAAACAAATGACAAAGCTGATGGCTCTGGCGCTGATTCTGTTATCCATGCCGCTGCCTGTGCTATGCCTGCTGCCACCAGCGATAGACGTGTTGCTCCTGGTGCCTTTGTTGTTTCTTTTCCGCGTGGAGCGCCGCCAGATGTCGGCTCTTTGCTCGCTATGTTTACCAATAACACTTTTGCATCGGCTCCCACTGATGTTTTGCGGACACCACCAAACGGCGATTATCCGCAAACCGATTTGACCAGACTTAAGCCTGACTATGGTGCATACAGTTTTAGCCCACCGGTGGGGCAACTGATGCGTGCTGCCCTCTACGACTGGGTGCGCAACGCTGGACCGAGCCTCAACATTGACTCCTTTTTTGCCTGTTTGAGTGCGCCCATTAGTGGTGATGCCAGTTCTCACGCTGTCTTTTATAAAATAGATGCCTCTGGTAATGTGGCCCAGAGCTCGCAGGCTATGGATCCTTCTCCTACATTACCGGTGTCGCAAAGACAGATGTATGCGGTATCTGGACTGGCTTTTAATTCAGTTGATGGTAATCGCTATGATATTTTCATTCGCGATTTTTGTTATCGCCTTGGTAGTGCCAATGGTGGCAAGCATGGCGGTCAGCCTGTGATGTATCCTTTTAGCCCGCCAGATCCCAATGTTACCTCTGGATGGCCAGATGGTGGACTGAGGGAGCACAAAGGCAGTATGGGTACCTGGACACTGGGACCAGCTGGTGGTGCACCGCGACCTACGTATCTGGCTGGTGGTATCTGCGCTGAAATCAAGTTTAGACCGCGCTGGCCCTCATTTGGTGACCTCACCGAAGTCAACGACTACAGCAAATACGCCTGGATTGGTAGTGGTGGCGGTGACGGCGGCGGCGATGGTGACGGTGGCGGTGGCGGCGATGGTGGCGGTGATGGTGGCGGCGACGGCGGCGACGGTGACGGTGATGGTGACGGCGATGGAGACGGCGACGGAGACGGCGACGGAGATGGTGATGGAGACGGTGATGGAGACGGCGACGGTGGCGACGGCGGCGATGGTGGTGACGGCGGCGATGGTGGTGACGGTTAATAAACCCTCCGGCTCCAGGTCACCATTTGTGCGTTATTAGCTCGACAATAATTAAGGCTCTTCCTGGCTCAAATTGGTTTGCTGGTCGTTTTGAGCGGGCATAAAATTCTTGGCATCATCTCTTTAGTTTTGTGAGTATTCATGCCTATTTACAGACAAGATTTGCTTACCAAAAAACGCAGTTACGGCGTGCAGCTGGCTGAGTTTAGTGTGATGCCGGTGATTTTGCTTATTTTGGCCATACCATTGATCAATTTATTTGGCTTTGGCATGAGCTATGGTTTGCTTGCTTATACTTCTTTTGCCTGTGTCAATAAGGCTGCTATCAGTCCTAATTTTGATAGCGCTTTAGCGGGCATGGAAGGTCAAGCCGCTGCCATGTTTAATGGACCATTTGGCACTTTCTTTAAGTTGTCTCCCACTGGCGGTTTTAACGCTTCTGGCTGTGACCTTTATATTGTCACCACTGATATCGACACTCAAGTCTCTAAAGTGACAGGACCAAACAAAGCACTAGCCAATCCTCCAGACGAAAACAAAAATAACTGTCAGTATGAAGTTGATGCTAAAGCGGACATATCCCCACTGATTCCACTTAATGGTGTCGCTTTCTTGAGCAACATCCCGGTTATTTCAGCAGCTGCCAGCATGCACTGCTCCTGGGCTAAATCAGCTGAGATACCCGCTGGTCTTGCTCTGGCAAAAGCTGGTGGTGTTACTCGGGGCGGTGTACCAACTGTATCGCTCAATGTAGATGGCATCGAGCAACTCAATAGCCTGACTAAATTTACCGGGCAAACTTGGAAAAATCCGATACTTTACGATGAGATAAAAAATGGCGGCGGCACAATCACTAATCAGGATGTGATGACTGTCTTTGCAAAGCAGGATATCTGGCAAGTTACTCCATTTTTTGTCTATCCCAATTATAAAATCTGGATAGACTACAAAGCTGATGGTCACTGGAGTTTTGATCCGGCCCAGGCGCAAAAAAATGGCAACGGCGAAGACCTTACCCAATCTGGCACTAATTGGATATCCAATAACATACCTGGCGATACTGGCTATATGATTGCCCAGTTTGGCAATTCACCGCCCATGCGTGTTGGAGCAGCAAAGTCATTTCAGCCCAATGGCAGTGGTCAAATGAAGCTAATGCCTTTTGATAAAGACGCCAATATCGATATGAACACCGGCACTATTGGTAATACATCTGCTTACAAAGATAATGCCGGACGCATGCATGTGCGGGTTGTAATTACACAATGATTGCAGCTAAATCCAGGCTTTTAGCTCGAAGAAGGCATGGTAGTACACTGGTACTGATGTTATCAGTCACGCTCTGTTTACTTGTGGGCCTTGGTTTGGTTGGGTTGCAGTTTGCCAAACTTTTGGGCAGTAAGCACGAGCATGTTAATGCCACCGAAGCTGCCGCACTTGCTGGTGCCCAGGCACTCTCTCGCATTGTCATCGAAGATCGCAATGTCGGCTTTGTTTCGGCTAGTGATTATCCACCTACAGGCAAAGATACAATTGCTGGTGATGGCTACACCATGCCTGTTATTGGTATCAACACACTGGCTGCTACAGTGCGCCTGGACAACATCATTGCTGATCAACTCGATGATGTTGTTCTCAAGCGTCTCGCTCTAAATGACTATTACGACTACATATACGCAGCCTCGCTCCTGCGCGAAGAGCTTTATCGCTGTAGTCAGGATGGACAGCTGGGCAAAGATATCAACGGAGAGTCTGTAGGTATCTATAAAGAGGCGCGCAAAGCATACCTCGATACCTATCAAAAAATGACTGGGCGTAAGCCCACCGATAGTGGCTTTGAAGTGCAGCTAGGTTATGTTGCCGGTCTTACTACTAATACTCCTATCCCCAGTCCGAGTCAGTTTGCCTTTATGGACAAAGCTGATCAGGATCAAGGTTATTACAAGTCATGCGTCAATGTGCCTTATGCCAATCGCAATTATTCATTTGCACCAGCCACCGAAAAACTTACTTTATTGGACCCGGTGCTCTTTGAGTTGCGCACTCCTGCTATGGTGGGAGGCTCAGTGCCGACTGTGGTCAAAGTGCACAGCCAACAAAATGTCGAAGCGATAAATTATGATGCCGCTAAAAACGTTGATACCATTGCCAGTGATGCCTGCGCCTATGGTGGCATCATGCGAGAAGTGCGTAATCGTCCTGGAGTGCTCTTTCTCAGTTTTGATGGCGGCAACTATACTGGTCTAAGAAGTTTAAAAGCAGTCTTGAATGACGATCAGTTTTGTTTGTCACCAACAGATATGATCGAATCCCCACTGACAGATGATAGTCCACCAGATGATCTGGTGATGATGACTCCTAACCCTTTTAGCGATCCGCATCCGCCTTTTGGTCAAGTAATGCGCATGGCCTTTTATGACTGGGTCAGACGTAATCGTTGTCAGCTCAATGTGCAATCTCTGATGGACCAGTTGGAGGACACTTTTGCTATTGATAAAGGCACAAGCGGTAACTTTTATTGGATGAATGGAGATGGCTCAGTCAGCAATCGTAGCCTGTCAGCTGCTGGTGTAAATCGACTGGGTCTTATGGCAGTTGGTCATAAGCAGTTTAGAGCAGTTAGTGGTATCGCCCGAGACGATGATGATAATGCCATGAATATTATCGTCAAAGACTATGTGCGCTACCGCGGTCGTATCGAAGGCGGTAAACATGGTGGTGAGCCGTACCCCTGGGCTGGTGGCACAGTTGAAATAGTTTCGCAGCCGCGCAATATTGATGATGAAGTATCTAAGGTTTATGTTTATCCCGCCTTGAACGGCAATATCAAGCGACCCGCCTGGTCAGATTCCTGGGGAGTTTGCTGCGAGATTCGTGTGCGTAAGCGCTAATAATACTTACAGTTTTAAAGACAAAAAAGAGGAAGAAGTAATCAGTTTCTTCCTCTCTTTAATTGGGTGCCGCCGTTGGATGGTTAATCTTTCCCTAGTTCAATGGATCTCTATTTAATTAGATTTCTATCTATTTAGAGGCGGCGGCCATATTCCTAATTTACTGTCTTGGCAAGCTAGAGAGTATAGGGTTTTTCCTGAGCTTTTCTCTTGGATACCGCAACTGATTTATCAACTGCTCTCAAATCAAGCCTTTATAAATTATCGGGCTTTGGCGTATTGATAACGGATGGTATAGCTACCGTGCTCATCCTTGGTGGCATAACCAGTGACCGGTGCTGCAATTTGTATGATACAGGTATTGAAGTCCTTGTCAGTAGCCATAAGTGAGCTTGGATCATTGTGAGTGATGTTCCATTTGTACATCTGAAAAACGTTCTGATACCACTCTTTGACTTGCTCTGGGGATTCTTTGACATTGAAAGTCATGACATAGTTTGGACCTTGCTTGCCAACATGATCATAAACAAGACCGTTGAGAAATCTCTGCTTGCCTGTGTACTCGGGAATGCCATCGAGATTGACCTTTTCTTTGAGGTTTTCGGGTGGTCTCGCTAGTGACTCACCAGTGGTCTGCCAGGCTGGCTTGGTGTTATATGGTTTGTGTTGACTTTGATCAATCTGCTTGCCGTTCTTGTTGTAAGTAGATTGGCTTAGGGCCGGTTGCGCTGGCACCTGCAAAGCAATCTGCAACGCAGTTTGCAAGATTACACTGAAATTTTACGGCGACTAAATACTTAACCCCAACCATAAACACTCCTTCAGATTTATAAATCCGTACCGTAAACATTGCCTTAGTGATTAGTTACCCATTAACAGTCTAGTTTAATTGATTTTCTACTCTAAAAAACAACCGCCGGAAGGTCCGGCGGTTGTCTTCTATCTATCGGGAATTATCAGTTATCCGTTTGTATAACCAGGAAGTCCTAGTTAGGTTTGCAGTAGGTGTCGCCGGTGGTTGTTTGCTCGAACTTCAATTCTCCGAGGAAGTTGTTGTAGCCAGAGCTTGGTGTCCACTTGGCGGCATCGTTGCCGTTGGCAGTGTTTTGATATTTGGTGAAGGGCACTTCGTGATAACCAGCATCACCGATGGTAGCTCCGCCTACACCCTTACGAGTGTTAACGACCCAACCACTGAGAGGATAGTTACCAGTGTTGCAATTCGATGCACCGGTTCCAGCTTGACCGTCTGGGGTCAGAGAGCCAGCCTTGGCTTCAGCGAGGTAGCCACCACCACCGGGGAAGTTTTCGGTCATGTAGACAGAAGAACCATCAGCGTAGAGGTAGAAGGTCTTGCCGAGGGGCAAAGGAGTGCTAGCGAGAGCATCTTTGACGTGCTGAGAGATGTTGCCATCTTCAGGGTTGATTTGACGCATGCGGTCAATCACTTTGTCTACTGTGGAGGTAGAGGCGCATCCGCCGATTTCGTTGAGGAGGTCCATTGGTGAACCAGCAGCCATGTAGTTGATCTTGCCACCGAGGAAGGGCTTAGCCGAACCATTTGCTGGTGGACGAAGCACATTGCCTGACCCGTCTTTGCCCCAGAGTTTGAGACCAGAAGGTTGCGTGGCGTTGGTGGAAGCGCATCCCCATCCATGAGCTCTTTGAGCCAGTACATCAGCCTTCATGAATTCTACGTTGGTGAAACCAGCGTTGGTGTCAATGTGGTTGGTGCCTGTGCCAGCTGCTCTACCATAGTTGGACTGCCAGTCATCGAATGAAGTTTGGCAATGCATGGGAGTAGTTGAAACATCATCGTAATCAAGGTATGTGCAGTTTTGGACGTTGGGGCTGCCGAGAGCATCGAGGTCAGCTTGTGTAGCGTAGTGGTTGAGAGCAGGTCCGATACGCAAGTCATATGATGCGGGATCGTTGTATGGATCTTCGGCTTTGCCGGTCCACAATGTAGGGTCACCACCACCGACGTTACCTACCAGTGGATCATAAGGGAAGGTACCCTTGGTAGCGTTGTAAGCGGCAATCTGACCCATAGCAGCTGGTCCAGCAGGGTTGTGCGAGAAGATCTTGGAATTTTGGTCCATGTTGATACCAGGGGAGTGGAACAACTCCTGGTTGAAGATATCGTTTGAACCATCATTTACAACGGTGCTGAGAGGGAACTTGGGTGTGTTGACCAGGTTGGAAGTTGGTCCGTTGACTACGCGGACAAAGCCTTTGGGCAGACGGGCTGCGAAGTTTCTGTCCAAGCTGCCTACGATTGCGCAAGCCAGTGTGCCACCGAATGCTCCAGTCTTAGCTTCTAATGCACGGGCATCAGTACGGAAAGCGTTGGGCAGTGTTGGGCTGGTTGTCACTCCAGCAGGTGCTGTAGCGGAGAAATTACCGTGGTCAACAAGGTGAGGTCTGGTGTCTGGGAAAACTGGAATCAAGCAGAAGTCTTGAGCACCAGCTTTGATTTCCTGATAACCAGCCGAGTAGTCATCTCCTGTGGGAGACTTTTGAGTGGCATTGTTACCGGGAGGAGCCCAGTTGCCTAGAGCGCTCTTAAGAGCACCACTGAAATATACGTTGGAAGAACTTCCAACTTTCATATAACCAGGGGTGATGTTTTGTGACAGCTGGACTGCACTTCCGTTCCACATCTTAGTGTTGTTTTTCTGAGAGATGGAGTGGAAATCGTTAGCGAGGTCACCACCAGGATTGGCACAAGCTGCAGCCAAATTTGCTTTGAGCATATTGCCCAACATATTGACTTGGCTGTGAATCATGCCAGCGTTGGCTGCTGCCAGAGGGCTTCCTTCATCATCAGCGTTTTTGCAAACGATCATGGCTTTGGCAACGATGCGGTTATAGCTGAGCAAATCTAGTTTGTTCGGCTGGTCGCAAAGGGCACCGAATTCTTCCTGATCTGCCGCTGTGGTGAGATTGACGGCACCTCTTCTGATCGCTTGCTTAGCGACGTTGAGGGCGCCGGCATCAGTTGCGTTAGCAACTTCTCTACCACCACCGATGATCTTAGAAAGGAAGAAGAAGCCGACGCCTATAACTATCACGACGAGCACACACGCGGCGGCTAAACCTAGCGTGGCTCCTCTTTGTCGTCTAGCTGTCATATATTTTTTCCTCCAGGTACCGATTACTCGGCTGTCTTTTTTGTATGCTCCGAGTAACCGGAGTCTTAAGTGCGTCCTTGGGACGAATTAGTAAAGTGAAACTCTGTTAATTATCATCCTCTAATCTTCCGTGGACGTCAAGGGCGGACCGGACTCCTCTGTTTTCTCTTAAAGCCCCAACTGGTCGGGTGTCGTAAGGGTTACATAGTTTTCATATTCCACAAAAGTAGAGAAATTATAGATTAAATTAGCTCCGATTAATGATTTAACCTTGGAACTTTTAATCTATCTTGACCAGATTGTCACATCCTGGTCATTTTTTTCTCGCAAACATGGCACTTTTGCCAATTAAGGACTTTTTTAGCGCTGCTCTTTGGTGGCGCTATTTAAGCTGAGTGCTGAGATGCTAGCCACGATGAGCCAGAACAAAAAATGTACCTGGGGTCGGTAAAAGACAGTGTCCACTAGACCCTGCACTATCAAGCTGACCAGGGCGGCAGCCAGCCCGAGAGCAAGATAGCGATATTTGCTATCAAGATAAAACATTAAATGAGCGCGGCACATGGCCACAAATATCAAAGCGCAAAAGCAAAACAGTCCAAAAATACCAGTCTCCACTCCTACTTCCAGGGGGACACAGTAAGTGCCCAGGGCATCAAAGCCGCTCTTCATATATAGACCATAGGCCAGTCTAAAGGCAGTGTTGCCTGGCCCCACACCAATCCACCAGTTGTCCTTAAACATTGCCAGCGATGCTCGCCAGACATGCATGCGGTAGGCGTTGCTGGAGTGTTCTGAGCCGGCAAATATAGATAAGATGCGCTGTTCTATCGTGGGCATCAAAAAGTGCAATAAAAGGGCGCCCAGCACGCTGACAACGACAACACCAATCAGTACCGGGAAGATTAGTTTGGGGCGACTGGTGAGTAAATAGACACTCAGCCCCAGGACGACAAAAGCAAGAGTGCCTCCAACTGCCAAAAAACCACCGCGACTGCCAGTCAAAAATACAGCCAGGACAATGAGACCGCTCAGTGCAATCAGCCCTGGGCTTGCAAGCCAGTCGAGCAGTTTGTTTTTGTAGCTCCTTATATAGATGCCAAGAAAAAATGAAAGAGGCGCCAGTGGCAGCAAATAGCCAGCGAGTAAATTGGGATTGCCGAGAGTGGAGTAGATGCGCGTGCCTTTGCTCTCTACACTGGGGTCTTCCCAGGTAGCCAGTGGTGCTACTCCGATTTTGTACTGATAAAGTCCATAGAGCGTCACCAGTAGTCCACTTACCAGGGCTCCACCGATTATCCAGGGCAGCCTTTCTTTCTTTTCTTGCAGGACAAAGCTGACAGTAAAGTAAAAGACTACATATACGATTGCCTTGCTCAGTCCCTTAAATGCCTGGGGCATGTAATGCGAGCTAAAGGTAGCGACTATATTGGCAATGAGATAGCCAGCCACAAGGGCGTCCATGCAGGTGAGCTTGAGGCTGCCGCCACTGCCCAGTATTTTTGCTCCTATATATGTAGCGGCTGCCAGAAGCGCAATTAGTGCCAGTCCTTCTTTATCAGCAGCAAACTGAGGCGCTCCCAGAATGACAAATAGTCCAGCCAGTATTAAAAATGAGAGCACGGCAAGGACATTACCGAGCTTTTTGAGCAGTGGCTGATTCTCTAGCTTGTGGCGCAAACTATTTGCCAGAGCAATCAGACTGCCGGCAAATAACGAGTTTTTGACTAGATTGTCGAAGCCCGTATCACCTTTAGACAGGGCGAGCTTTGCGATCAGATTATTCACTGGTTATTTGTTTGCTGGGCTGATATCGACTACGACACCCTGGACACGATACTTAAATGATTCAAGCTCTATTTGATTGCCCACTTTGATTTTGTTGCCACGGATAACATAGCCATCGTCAGTTTGTTCACTCTCATCTTGTACTGTCACCAAAAAGTCGTGAGCAATTGAGTTGGCCGGATCGGCAAAGGCTATGGCTTTTTTGCCATCGGGTGCAAGAAAGGCAACTTGTTTTGGTTGGTGCTCGCATTTGACTATAGTCATTGGTGGGTGCACTGGCTGGTTGCGAATGGTTATAGAAGTCTTGTCGCCTTCTTTAAATAGATTGAGGTCTTTTGTTTTAAGTCCGGTGATAAAAACTTCGATATTGACCCTGGGAGTGCCCTTAATCTCCTGGTTGACTCCGGCCTTGCCGGCTTTAGCCAGACCAAGACCTAAAGCGGATAGCAAAACACTGACTATCAAAAGGTAATCGAGGAGGTTGATATGGCGCTTTTTGGCTTCGTTATTGGCGTTCAATTTATTACTCTTTGCTTTTCTTTTTTGCTGGCTCGGCATCTTTTTCAAAAAAGATTGAGACAGCTCCTGTCACACGGCGTACCAATTTTACCTTTTCGTGTTCGACTTCTTCCCCATACTCCAGCTCTTCTGCGCCTTTGAGGCGCAACATGTCGAGCATTTGCTTCTTTTCGTCTTCGCTCAATACCACCACCCCAGTATGAAAGTCGTTGGCCAGCTTGAGCAGGTCATGGACAGTCATAGATGATGAAATCGTTGGCATGGCATTTAAGAGTGGGGAGCAAACATATTAGCACTGCTGACTTTGTGGGCACTTTGGCTGTCTAAAAAAATAATTTGCGGTTTATACGTAGGCCCGTGTCGAAGAATCCTCTAAGGACGGTAAATCTATTCACTGGCGATACACCTTTTAAGAGGACAACCAAAATGGCGAATTTTGAACAAGAAGCAATTAATAGTAAAGAAGTGAATGTAGTTAAGGGTCATGAGCAAATCCTCCAGAATGCAGTCTATGGAGATCGCACCGAACTGGGTGACACCATGGGCGACAAAAGTATGGAGATGATGCGCATCAACGATACTCTCGTTAGAGATATCCAAAACCAGGCTGCTCGTATGGCCGAGAGCGTACTAAAGAGCACACTAAGTTTGCCCGCTGAGCATCAACAAGAACTCATTTCTGGCATCAAAAAGAATCTGCAACCAAATGATGTTGTCTATCATGCTTTTTTGCAAAAGTATGAAGCTCATCAAATGCGCACTCAGTCCTGCTAAGAGCCGTCGTTAACTGTCTTATCAGTCCGGTAAATTGAGTTTTTCCAGATGATCAAGCATTTCCTTTTGGCTTGTCACTGCTGTACCGGGTTTACGTACCACAATGGAAGCCGCCAAATTGCCAAGTGCCATGGATTCCTCCATGGTCGCTCCTGAAGTCAGGGCCAGAGACATTGTTGCCACCACTGTATCGCCTGCACCGGTGACATCAAATACTTCTGAGCGGTTAAAAGCGGGTATTTCAAACATCTCAACACCCTTCTGGAAAAGCACCATGCCTTCTCCACCGCGGGTGACAAGGAGGGCCTTAACACCAGATTTTTCTAAGAGCAAGTCTCCGAGCTTTTGCAAGCTCTCTTTGGAAGTAATCTTCATCTCGCCATAAGCTTCGGCATCAGGCTGATTGGGTGTCATCAGAGTGCAATTTTTAAATCTCTCAAAATCACCTTGAGCATCCACAATAATCATCAAGTCTTTTTCGGAAGCTAGTTTGCGCACAGCGGCAATGACACCATCGGTAATGACCCCGGCTTTATAGTCCGAGAGGATAATAGCGCTGGCTGGCACAGCTTTGACTGATTCTTCGATTTTTTTGATCAGAGTTGCTTCCATAGCTGGACTGATTTTTTCGTGACTAATGCGGTCAATGCGCAAAAGTTGTTGCATCAAGCTATGTGATTTGCTGATGATACGGGTCTTGACTGTGGTGACCCGACTTTTATCTTCGACAAGAGCGTGGGTAATGCCGTGTTTTTCGAGACACTCAGCTAGTTTTGGGGCAAACTCATCGTCGCCGCAAATACCAATGGCGTGACATTTGCCACCAAGTGCTGTGACATTATGGGCGGTGTTAGCTGCGCCGCCCGGAATATGTTCGGTGGAGACATGCTCCAGTATAAGCACTGGTGCTTCTCTGGATATGCGTTCGGGCTTGCCTTCTAAAAGACGGTCAATGAGCAAGTCGCCGATGACTATGACCGAGCCGCCACTGAGATTGATAATGCGCGTCTTCAGTTTGTCTTTGGAGATGGGGTTGTGCATTGGTATTTGCCTTACGCCCAGGTCTATTTGTTGCACTCTTTCCAGTTCCTTAAAAAGTTGCTTGCCTAACTGATTGTCGGGATCGATTCCCAGGGCTAGCATTGTGGCCTTCTTTGCTTCTTCAATATAGCGTAAATGTTGATAGAGTCTTGCAAGATGAAGCGCATTTGAAAGAACGCCAGTCAGTCCAGTGGCGTGGCTGAGATTTTCGCGAGCGCTTGAAAGCCCCAGCTTTTCAGCCTGAGAGAGTCTGGAGTCGTCGCTGATATGAGTGGCAAGAATGAATTCATCTATGACCGGTTTAATTTTTAGAGAAACCTCATTTTTGCTTTCTTCGCCTTTTAAAAGTCGCACCGGTCGATTCAGTGCATGGGGTAAATAGGCGGCATTGAGCGCTGACTCTTCTTTTTCACCAGGTTGCAGGGTAAATTCTCTGGATGGTTTGATAACATCCTTGCGCTCTGGCTCAAAATGTCTACTCAGACCAACTGTCTCGATTTTGTTGGTGAGGTATGAGCGCTTTTGCGACTCCTTGGCCAGTTCGTCCTTGTCAAGTATGGGGCTGTTAGCTTTGTGCGGAGCCATGGCCGGCAAGTCCAAAGCAGGCGTGTTTGTATTGTCCGCCCTATTTAGCGATTGCTTTTCGATATCTTTATCGTTTTTGTTGTCGTTTGGCACTTGATCTTTTGGCTGTATCCCATGGGCATTATAGTAGGCCAGGCGATGCTAAAATAGCGCCATGCTCAAAACGTTTTACAGCTCCATTTTTAAAGTCGTCATTGCCAGCCTGGCCATGGCGCTCATGGCTTTTCCGATGGCTAGGTCACAGGCCCCTGTAACGCTCAAGCCCGCTCTCCCTTTATCAACATCCAACACTGTCGATGCGCCTCAAATGCTCAAGGCCGAGCGTGTGCGCAAAGATGTCGGTTGTGCTAAGAGACTGGCTCAATACCGCTGGGTGGACCGTATGGCCATGGCCGATCCCTCTATCGTGGCGGCCATTTGCAGTTATTCTGCCAGTGCCAAATTATTAGCCAAGCATCCCCATATCGGCAATATTGCCGAAGCAGATCATTATTTTTGTCGTCGCGTAACCAAATGGCGCGGCGCTGCTCGAGCTCTTGTGGCTAATCCAGAGGCTTACAAAGTAATTGCTCGCGATCCAGAAGGAATATATAGAGCGATCAAATATGATCGCTCCATCGCAAAAATCCTCTCTAAAAATATGCACTATGAGCAGATGATTGTCGAAAACCCTGAGCTAGGCAAAGTCTTAGCAAGGTACATGTGAGCTCTCAAGATATTGGGGCTTTGCTGATTGGTATTGCCACTGGTCTAATGGCTGGTGTCTTTGGTGTTGGCGGCGGTATCGTGGCTACACCCCTGTTACGTTTGCTTTTGGGTCTTACTGCCCATGAAGCTATCGGTACCACTCTCGCCATTATTGTGCCGACATCACTGGCTGGCTCAATTAACTATTACAGACAAAAACTAGTGGACTTTAAAATGGTCAGATGGCTTGTCGGTCCTGCCATATTGACGAGCTATCTGGGGGTGCAGACCACGGCATTGGTCAATGGTCAGCATTTGATGATTTATTTTGCCTTGCTGGTTGTGCTGGCTGCTCTCGATATGCTTACTGGCTTTAGTCACAAGCTCAAAGACAAAAAAAAGCAAGAAGAGGGCTCTTACGAGTATGTAGCACCCGGTGTCGCACAAATTTTGCCAGTGGGGCTTCTGGCTGGGTTTTTGTCTGGCTTCTTTGGTGTGGGCGGCGGTTTTATCATGATCCCAATTTTTATATCGCTTTTTAATATGCCGGTAAAAATGGCTCTTGGTACTTCCCTAGTCTGTATTGCTATTATTTCGGTACCTGGCACTATTGCCCATTTTTATCTGGATCATGTGCGTTTTACTTATGTACTTATGCTGGTACTGGGTGCGGTACCTGCCTCAATACTTGGCAGCAAGCTGGCTATAATGATAAAAGACAACTGGTTGCGCCGGGGGTTTGGCACAGTGATGCTAATTATGGCGGCCACAATAGTCTATAGAGAGTTTGCCAATTAGGATTTTAGTGTGCTACACATCAAATTAATGGAGCTGGAAGCCGAAAAAATCGCCCGGGATCAGGCGAAAAAAAGCTCTCAATTGGTCTCTTTGCCACACGAGTGTGAGCTTTTGAAGGCTCATATCGAAGAAGAAATCGGTATCAAGCTGGGCTCTGTGTGTGACCGTGATTTTAATGGCTGGCTCGCCTATAGAAGACAGTCCGGCGATTTGATCATCATCCGGGGACGCGCTTTTAAAGAGTCCAATATGCTCGGTCTGGGTAAGTGGAGAGCCGGACTTGATGTTGGTCATGGGCTTGATAGTGTCTCTGAAGCTTTACGTGGTTTTGATGTTTCTCCACCACCGGATTTAGATCATCTGACAGTCAACTTTGGCGTTGAAAGTACGCCTAAAGTGTTTCTCTGGTATGGCGAAAACATCTCTGCTTACAGACTTATATTTGCCGAAGAGCTGGAGAATAACGCTGAAAAGGCGCTGGATGAAGCATTGAGTGAAGCGATGAGCTGGGTGCTCAATAAGCCTAAGGATCTAACTTTGCCTGAGTACATAAAAAAACTGAAGCAAGCAAATTAAAAGACACCTGGTACTAGATGTAGTGCCAGGTGTCTTGTTTTAATTTGCTCAAATATCAGGCTTGTTCTTTGACCTTATCGCTTAGCTTGAGTGTTTCGCCGCGATCTTTGGCTGCTTGATCTTTCATGGCGCCGATGGCACCGCGAGCCATTTCCATAAATTCCATGGGAATAGGGAAAATCAGTGTTGAATTTTTTTCGGCTGATACTTCTACCATGGTTTGCAGCTGTCTCAGTTGCATAGCACCTGGTGTATTTGAGATAACTCCGGCTGCCAGAGCCAGTTTTTCGGCAGCCTGGTGTTCACCTTCGGCGGCAACGATTTTAGCCCTTCTTTCTCTTTCGGCTTCAGCTTGCTTAGCCATAGCCCGTTTCATGTTTTCGGGGATTTCTACGTCTTTGACTTCTACTGCTATTACTTTGATGCCCCAGCCCTCTGTTTGTCTGTCGATAATGGCGGAGAGTTTGGTGTTGATAATATCGCGCTCAGTTAAGAGCTCATCTAGCTCATGTTGACCGAGGATACTGCGCAAAGTAGTCTGAGCAATTTGATTGGTGGCAGCATAGGGATCTTCGATTTTGGTCACTGCTTTGAGTGGGTCCACTACCTGGAAGAAGCAAACAGCAGCAGTTTTGACTGAAACGTTGTCTTTAGTGATGATTTCTTGCAATGGGATTGGCATGGTCATGATACGGGTGTCGACCTTTTTGCTATTTTGCAGCACTGGCATAACAAACTGCATGCCCGGACCCCTGATACCATCAGCTCTACCGAGAGTAAAAATGACGTATCTTTCGTATTCCTTGATCACTTTGATAGAGCTAAATGTGTAAGCTATCAAAATTGCGCCAAGGCCCAGCATCAATTCCATAATCCACCTCCAGAGGTGAGGTCATTATAGCTCTTGTGCATGCTCCAATGGTGGTTGGATATCTTCTGACATGTCGCGGCGCAGTTTGGCGATATAAAAGCCTGCCACTTTATGTTTTGAGGGCAAAAACATTACTGAGCCTGCTTTTGCTTCAGCGCGTAAGTCCATTTCATCAAGACATTCACGACTAAAGGCATCAGTAAAGCTCTCAAGTTTAAAGTCGCTATTGGCTTCTAAAAAGGCTTCAATAACATCCGGACCTTCTTCTTTTTCTATTGAGCAGGTGCTGTAGACCAGCACTCCACCGGGTCTTACCAGAGTGGCGGCATTTTTTAAGAGACCACCTTGCAACTTGATTAGTTTAGCCAGGTCTTCTTCTTTGCGATTTTGTCTCAAGTCAGATCTTTTGCTGATAACACCGGTACCAGAGCAGGGGGCATCCACCAGCACCCGGTCAGCACCGCCTGGATATTTAAAAACCCGGCCGTCGGCGCATTTTGTCTCTATGTTGCGCAAAGCCAGTCTCAGCCTGGTTTCTTTTAAGAGTTTGAGGCGGCTTTCGTGTTTGTCTACGGCCACCACTTTACCTTTGCCATCCATGAGCTCTGCCAGATTGATACTTTTGCCACCAGGTGCCGCACAAAGATCGATTATCTGCTCACCAGCTTTTGGTGCCACTACCTGCGATACAAAAGCGGCTGATTCATCTTGGACAGTAAAGAGTCCTTCGGCAAATCCGGGCCATTCTTCCAGTTTTTTGCGCTCGTTTTGTTGTTCGACTATAAGACAGGTGGGGACTAGCTTTGAGCGTGTCGTAGTGATACCACTGTTAGCCAGGATAGTCTGCAAGGCTGGTGTCTCTATCGCCATATTATTGACACGCAAAGTCAATTTGGGTGGCTTCTGGCAGGCTTTTAGCAGTGCCAGTGTTTCTTCTTCACCAAAGTTTTTAAGCCAGCGCTCCACTAGCCAGGTAGGCATACTGTAGGAGGCAGCAAGCTCATCTAGTTTTTCTCTAACTGCTTCTGGCTCACCAGTTAAGGTATCGATATCTTGCGCCTGAAGCTCGGCTTTTGCCGGAGGCATTGAGCGCAAATAATTGCGCAGTAATCCATTTACAAATTTGACTATGCCTGGATGACCCACTGCTCTAGCGATATCGCAGGCAGTGTCAACAACAGCAGAGGCCGGCAGGTCGGGCATTTGCTCAAGCTGAAATATCGAAATGCGCAGTACGTTTAAAACAGGTGCTTTGATTTTGGCCAGTGGCTGCGATGAGAGTGCTTCGATTTGTCTATCTATATTGATTTTATGGCGTAAAACACCCTGTACAAGAGCGGTGACAAAGGCACTGTCACGCAATTCTAATTTGGCTTTAGTGAGAGCACTATCCAGTGCCAAATTGCTAAAGGCTTTTGTCTTATCTACACGGGTCAGTACATCCACAGCCACTTTGCGGGCTTTAACGCCTGGTTTATCCATTTTCTAGTTTTTCTCCAGGCTCTACATGTGCTCCATTTGCCCAGGCCAGTCCATCCACGGCCGAGCGGCTCTCGGGCTGGACACGGACTAATTCCAGGACTTCGTCACCACTATGGCAATAGACATAGAGTTTGCCGTCTTGCTTGTGCAGTGTACCCGCTGGCTTTGTGCCAGGACCAATACTGGTGGCTGGTAGGGCGGTTTTGATGATTTTTAGTTTGCTGCCCCTAAAGGTGGCATGAGTAGAAGGCCAGGGCATAAGACCGCGCACTCTATTGTGCAAATTTTGTGCAGACTGAGTAAAGTCCAGGGCTCCCATCGTTTTATCGAGAATAGGGGCCAGTGTATGTTTGCTGTCTTCCTGTGCTAGAGGCTTTACAGTGCCATCAATGAGACCGCGCAGTGTCTTGATTAGGAGCTCAGCTCCGACATGGGACATAGTTTCGCTAAGTTCTTCTGCGGTCATATCAGGGCTAATGGGGATTTCAGCCTTGAGCAGCATGGGACCAGTGTCTACACCTGCCTCAGTAACCATTGTGGTGACACCGGTGGTGGTGTTGCCATTAATGATAGACCAGTTGATCGGGGCGGCTCCCCGGAGCTCAGGCAAGAGCGAGCCATGGACATTGATTACGCCTCTGGGAGGCAGTTCCAGTACTTCTTTTTTGAGGATTTGACCAAAGGCTACCATGACAATGATGTCTGGTTTTAAGGCCCGCATGGCGTCTACTATTTCGGGTGAGCGTGCCAGTTTTTCGGGTTGCAAGACAGTGATATTGTGCTCGTTAGCTAGCTGCTTTGTGGGCGGCGCCATTAGTTTGTTGCCACGACCTTTTGGTCTGTCGGGCTGGCAAACGACAGCCACTACCTCAAAGTCGGGCTCGGCAATTAAGGCTTTTAGAGTGGGTACGGCAAACTGTGGCGTGCCTAAATAGATGATTTTTAGCATGGCCCTAATAGTAAGGCCAGACCAGGTATTAAGGCAGCGGCCAGTGGCACTCCCTTGCCAAACTTATTATTTAGAAATGGAAATTTCGACCACTTGCTCAAAGTTGAGTAAGACTGAGTCGTCGAGCATAATATAAGATAGGCGAGTGCCGTCAAAGACTATATTGGTGAGAATGCCTTCGTATGATTTGGCGAGACTGGTCTTTACATTGACTCTGTCACCCACCCATTGTCTCAAGTAAACTAATTTCTCGCGGTTGGGTACTGTCATAATATTACTTTCCTGAAGGCTACCATTGGACGTTGCCTCGATTATAGAGGACTATTGCCTCCCGTGCCGGAACTCCACAAGTGTAAGAAAATCTTGAGGAATCTCATTAATTCACGAGCTTTGACCCTTCTGGCACCAGCATTTTTGCTGTTAGCAGTGATGGTACTGGTCCCTCTTGTGATCCTTTTTGTTTATAGTTTGGGCTCAAGAGATGAGCTTGGACGTGTTGTGCTGGGGTTGTCTGGCGACAACTATCTGAGATTTTTTAGCGGACCCTATCTCCAATCTCTGGGTCGGTCTCTTGTCTTGAGCACACTTACCACTGCTTCTTGTCTGGTAATTGGCTATGTGCTCGTCCTCTGGATTGTCTTTAGCGCTAAAGCCAAGATGCGCAGTTTGCTTGTGTTGCTTGTGGTCTTACCACTCTGGACGTCATCGCTGTTGCGTATCTATGCCTGGATTACCATATTGAGGCCAACTGGCATCCTGGCTAATTTATTGCACAATCTATCTCCTGATGCAGTGTTGCCGCCTTTGCTCTATACACCTTTTGCTGTATGGCTGGGTATGGTCTACAACTACTTGCCCTATATGGTCTTGCCGCTTTATACCTCGGTTGAGCGGCTCGATGTCAAGCTCCTGGAGGCATCTTTTGATCTCGGTGTCAGTCCTATTAAGTCAGTTTTTAAAGTGCTGATACCACTCACTGGTGGCGGTATCATTGCTGGTGCAGTAATGGTTTTTGTGCCTTCTCTGGGGGACTATGTCACTCCCGATCTTTTAGGTGGGGCTAAGACTATGTTTATTGGCAATCTCATCCAAAACCAATTTTTAACTGTGCGCGATTGGGCCTTTGGCTCTGCTGCCTCTACACTTTTGATTATCCTGGTCTCTTTTGCCGTCTATATCTATTTGCGTTATGCCTCAAAGGAAGCAGTGGGATGAAAAAACTATGCCTTGCCATATTTTGCTTTTTTGCTCTGGGCGCCAATCTGGAGGCAAAGGCTGAGCGTGTATTTAAGCTGCGTTCCGATGGAGAGCTCTTTGGCCCGGCTGTAACATACATGAGTGAGTCCGGCATCCTCATCCAATGTAAGGTGGGCAAAACTCTCTGGCAGGCTAAAAATCCAGGGTCAGTTACGATGATAAACGATGAGTATAAGACCTATCTGACAGTGCCGGTTCAGGAGTATCTCACTGAGCTGCGCGGAGATTCACCGGCGCCCCAGATGACTAATTTGATAACCAAGCCAGAAGTGTTTTTGAAGAGCTACAAAGGGCGCAAGACAGAGTCCTTTATAAAGCCTGGCGCTGATAGTAACGATCTCGTAGCTCGGATTGGCACTATCGACAGCCCGATTAAAAATAAAGAAGTAAACCGTATGTGGTGCAAATATTTTGGTGTTAATCGCTTTGATATGGGACTACCTGTGTTGCTAGAGCAAAAGCTCAAGCGCGGCGTCAGCGATATGGCGCTGGCTTTTATCAGTGGCAAGAACGGTCAATCTGGTAAATCCGATCAGTTTGCCAAACTGGCAAAGAACAAGGATCTCGCTCGGGGCAAGCGTAAACAAAAGTGGGTTGAAGACTATAAAGCTACTGAGATTACTTTTGCTGAGATGGACAAAAACACATTTGAAATCAGAAGCAACTGGCGCCGGGCAAAAGATAGACCATCGCTTTATCTGTCTCAAGACGGTGATATCAAACAAAGCGATATCGACGATTTGTTTTTTAGACAACTCAAATAAGAGTTATATTTCCAATGGTTTAATTTTGCGCACGACTGAGATCATGCGTTCATAATCAGAGCGCAAAAGCTGAGATAGGGCTCTGCCAGCCTGGAGCAAATAAGCATCAGACTCTACTTTGGAGCTGCGGGCTTTTGCAGCTTCTCTTACTGCCGCTGCTATCAACTCATCTGGTGGTATTGAGGATGGTGTGGCAATGAGCAAACGTAAAAAATCAAAATCGCCAGTCAAAGCAATGACCTGGTCGTTAGTGGCGCCGTAGACAAAATCATGGACATCAGGAGGCTGCGGCGGTAGATGCAGATAGACATTACTGTTTTGACTGTAGCCAATGATACAGGCTTTGATTTCGGTTTTAAGCAAGGCAAATATATGCGGTTGCTCGGCTTTGAGCCTCTCTCTAGTCAGACCGAGAGCCGCTGGTCTGTGTACTGCATCTGGTGGGTTTGTCACCACATCTAAAACCACAGCATAAATAGCGAGATTGTTTTCGCTTGATTCGACTCTGACAAAACTGCCAAAGCTGGGCTTCTTAGCTTGTTTGACAGCTTCGGCACTAAAAGCAACGATACTAGAAGAGAGTACCTCGGCGATAACAGAGCCGCCCGGATTTAACTCAGTCAGTGGGTGTTACCTCTTTGCTGGGCTTGTAGTTTTCTACTGCTTCATCGTCTGGTATAGCACCGCTACTGGCACTTGTACTGACTATAATATTAGTCTTGCCGGCATCATCGGCTACGGTGATACTGATTTCGGCTTCTTTCATACGACCCTCGATACAGATTGTTTTAGCCATCTGTTCGTTCTTTTCGATGTTCCAGCCTTCTTTTTTAAGCTTGTTTTCGTACCACTGAGATACTTCTTCGATAGAGTCAGAGCTGGTTAGTTGCAGATACTTGCTGTAGTCTGTGGCATCTTTAGAGTCTTCCTGGGCAGTTTGGGCACCACTGGCAGTTGCGCCAGGGTAAACCAAGGCTTTGAGGTCGTTTGGTACTGAGCCATTGCCGCTTTGTGAAGTCTGCTGCATGCCACCGGACTTATAGCTGACCTCGCCGTTATTGCAAGCGCTTATGGCAAGCACAAGCGATAGTGTTGTCAGCGCTTTAAAAGCCAATCTTTCCTTCATTTGCATCCCTGCTAACTGCCTTCCCAGTATTTTACCTTGCTCTGGTCCTGATACCGTGACTTACTGTGTCCATGTAACCTTCACACAATAGATGGATAGCTATAACAGCTGTAGAAATCAACAGTCCTGGCAAAAGTGCAGCCCAAAAGTTACCGGCTAATAGTCCTGGCTGAGCGTCTCTTAACATCGAGCCCCAGCTTGGCGTGCTCGCCCCGAGACCAAGCCCGAGGAAGCTCAGACCGGATTCCATGATGATGGCGTCAGCAGTCAGTAAGGTCGCCTCCAGAAGGGCGATACCCACAAGAGCCGGTAAGATGTGTTGTCTCAAAAGGTGCCAGGAGCCAGCTCCCAGGCTTTGAGCAGCAACAAAATAATCTTCTTCTTTGAGCTTTAAGACCAGCGCCCGCGCCACTCTGGCACTCTCCAGCCATCCAGTGGCGGCAATGGCTGCTACCACACTAAAAAATGGCAAAAGACCATCGCTGTAGGAGCTGACACTGAGCGCTCTCAGGAGCAAATCAGGCAGGAGTTTGGTGAATTCGGGTGCTGTAATCAAAGCACTAATGGTCAATAGCAGAATGATTGAAGGGATAGATAAAAGTGCATCCACAAGCCTCATCAAAAAATTATCTACAATTCCGCCAATGAGCGCACTTACAGCGCCAAACAAATAGCCAAAAAATGCCGCTGATAGGGCTGCCGTAAGGGCCACAGCCATTGTGCCCAGGGCTCCTGTCCAGAGCATGGAGGCGAGATCCCGTCCGAGGTTGTCAGTGCCAAATAGATGGCCCTGACTAAATGGTGGCAAATTGGGTGAGATCAAATCGGTCATTAATGCCTGTGGTGGCATTAGTTGCAGCTGGCGTGCTAAATAGCTGGTCAAAGCCAGAGTCAACAAAAACAAAAACAGTGTCTGTCCCAGTTTTAGTTTGCTTATCATGATAGCTCCAGTCTTTTGTCGAGCATGGCACTTAAGATGTCAGCGAGCATCGATGATAAAGTGACGACCACACCATAGAGCATGGTCAGCCCCATCAGGACCGGATAGTTACGGGCAAAGGCGGACTCCACAGCCAGTCTGCCCAGCCCCGGTACACAAAAGATTGACTCGATTAATACTGAGCCACCGACCATGGCTGGTAGAGCCAGTCCAAGCAAATTAACTACTGGCAAAAGACAGTTTTTGATGACATGTCTTTTAATCACCTGGGCCCGGCTCAAACCCTTAGCAAGAGCCACAAGTACATACTCTTTGCCCAGCTCCTCTAGAGCCATGTTTTGCACATAGAGAGCGATTTTGGCCAGTCTGCGCAGTGATAACAAAAGTGCTGGTAATAGCAAATACGGCAACATCTCAATGGCGCTGCCAGAAGCTCCTGGGGCATGCAAACCAAAAATAGGTAAGGTGTAAAGATAGGGACGCAGCGCCAGTAGCGCTACCAGCAAAAAGGCCAACCAAAAGTTAGGCAAGGCATAAACAAAGGTGGCAAAAGCAACAAGCAGACCGGCTACTTTTTTGGCTATTGGTCCTCTAAATGAGAGATAAGCGAGGATTGCTCCCAGACTTATGCCAGCACCAAAGCTGAGCAAAAGTGCCATACCGACCATCACCACGGTGGGTATTACGCGCTCACCAATGACTTCTTGGACTGGCCTGCCGTCTCTATAACTGAGCCCAAGTCCAGTCATTTGCTCTGGTTTTGTAATGGTCCAGCCCTTTAGCCAGAGCAGATATTGTTTTACCGGGCTTTCGTTTAAGCCCAATTCTTCGGTAATAGCTGCCAACTCGGCTTTTGGTAGGTCCTTTTGGGCCGAGCCTAAAAGCACATCCACTGGATCTCCTGGCAAGCTCCTCATCAAAGCAAAAGAGACCACAGATAAAAGCAGCAGGGTTACTGCTGCGGAAAAAATGCGTTTAAAGATGAAGGAGAAAATCAATGGTGGCTACTTTTGAGGAATTAGCCAAAAAGCTATTAAGAAGAGCTAAACACAATTTTGTTAATGATAACGCCAATGGCGGCGAGTTTCAGTCTTTTGCCCGGGAGTTTAGTCTGGTCAGTGAAGCCCTTTGAATTGACAAATGGTTAGGCTAACAAATAGCATGTCTATCACGGCTGCATTTGCAGTCCATGGCGGCATAGCCAAGTGGTAAGGCAGAGGTCTGCAAAACCTCTATCCCCCAGTTCGAATCTGGGTGCCGCCTCCAATTTATCTAAAGAGGATATTTACATTCCTGTCAGGTGTTCACCTTCTAAGCCTGGCTGGGTTACAATATCGACACGGACGGTTGGCGCAGGTGGTAGCGCATCACTTTGACATAGTGGGGGTCACTGGTTCGAGTCCAGTACCGTCCAATTCTTAACTAACGGGAGAAGCAATTCTCCCGTTTTTGTTTGGTGCATTTAAAATGCGCGTATAACTAACTTGTTGAACTTTTTTAACTGAGCTGGCGTCTCAATAAGCAATTCAGGTGACAGATCATGCTCACTAAGTTAGGACCGGCACTCTTGCTAACGTTGGTGGCACTTCCTGCAAGTGCTCAAATACGGGTAGATATTGATCCCTTTTTGCCTGGTAATTTCTTTAGCGTGGCAAGCCAAAAGCCCAGTCTGGTGCGCCCTCCAGTAGATCCTGTCATGTCTGACGATGTACCCACTCTGGATCAAGTGAGATTGATACCATCCCTTAAAGGTGAGCAAAACAAAAAGGTAAGTACTTTGTTTGAGCTTTATCGCGCTGAGCTAAAGCCCCTACAAAGTCAGCTCAAGGACGCCCGTAAAGCCTTGAGTGATGCCAAAAAGATAAAACCCGCAAAAAACCAAAAACCCATAAAAGATGATTCTGTCGATGTCAGTGATGTCGCTCTGGCTCAATTACAAAAAGCTGAGAGTGATCTTGTCCAAACAATCAAAGATCGGCGCCTGAGGCTTTTGAACGAGCTTAAGGAAATTGTCAGCACGGAGCAACTAGCCGAGTTGCAAAAGATTAGACGCGGCGAGTTAATCGGCGAGTAAGACCGGAGTATTCAAAGATGATCCTCAAGGTCAACAAAGCATCCACCATTCGTCATCTGCTCAGTCGCGCTGGTTTTGGCTTTACGCCGGAGCAATACCAGCTTTATCTCGATATGGATTATGAGCAAGTAGTGGATAGTTTGCTTGATTTTAGCGCTGACAATAGTGCTCTCGATGAGATGTTGACGCAGCAATCTTTTGATTTTGCCAATCCTGATGATATTAAGCGCTGGTGGCTCTTTCGTATGCTCTTTACGAGACATCCCTTGCAAGAAAAATTGACTTTATTTTGGCACGGACACTTTGCTACATCAGTCAAAAAAGTGCGCAATCCCTATGCTATGTATTTGCAAAACAGAGTAATGCGTCAGTACGGGCTGGGTCGCTTTGATGATCTGCTCCTGGCTATAGCACGCGATCCTGCCATGATCCTCTGGCTAGATAATGAGCAAAATCGCAAAGGCAAACCAAACGAAAATTTTGCCAGAGAAGTAATGGAATTATTTACTCTCGGTATCGGTCACTATACAGAGAGCGACGTCAAAGAGGCTGCCCGTGCCTTTACAGGCTGGCATACCAAGCAAGGACGTTTTTATTTTGATAAAGGTACTCACGACAGTGGTGCCAAATCAGTGCTCGGTGAGAGTGGCAATCTCGATGGCGTGGATATTGTGCGTATCCTGGCTCGGCGCAAAGAAACAGCTGAGCGTCTAGCTCTAAAGCTCATTCGCTTTTTTTGTGTGGATAATCCTGATGGTGGCTATGTTGATAAAGTGGCCCGGGCCTATGAGCCAGATCATCAGATCAAGCCCATGCTCAAGACTATTTTTATGAGTGAGCAATTTCAGTCAAAACGCTGTTTTCATGCTCTTATCAAAAGCCCCTGTGATTATGTGGTGGGCACACTCAAGTATTTGCAAGTGTCGCAAGTGGACGGCAATACTTGCAATTATCTGGCAGCTATGGGGCAAGATCTTTTTGCCCCGCCCTCGGTCAAGGGCTGGGATGGTGGAGCTGCCTGGCTTGCCAGCGATACCATGATGGCGCGTTTTAACTTTGCTGCCAAAGTAATCGGACAAAAGATGGATCAGCTCCCCCAGGGCAAAGCCGCGCTTGCTCTCTGTCAAAAGCAGGGCATCGATAATGCCGCTAGTATGGTTGATTATTTTTGCACTCTTTTACTGGATGGCGATATACCATCTAGTGCCAGAGCCAAGCTAGTGGACTATGTCTCCACTGACCTCAAGGGCAACAAGCTAGATAGTCTGCCTGATACAAGGTTGCTCGATGCCAAAATCCGCGGACTTTTGCATCTGATCATGACTTTGCCAACATATCAGCTTGTTTAATCTCTGAGGATTTATGATAGATAATAGAGTCACTGATAAAGGACAGCCATGAATAAAGATCACCACAAATTGACCAGTCGCCGTGATTTTTTGGCTCTCACCGCCCTTACCATGGCTGGTCTTATCCGTCCTGAGCAGCTCATAGCCAGTGCCCAGGCTGCCACTCAGTCAGGTGCGGGCAAACGTGCTTTGATTGTGCTCACCTTAGGTGGTGGCAATGATGGTCTCAATACTGTGGTGCCCTTTGCCAAAGGTGCTTACTACGACTTGCGTCCCAAGATTGCTGTTAAACAAGACCTGGTCTTGCCTCTCGATACAAGCTCAGGATTGGGTTTTAATCCTGCCCTAAAAGAGCTGCATGAGCTCTACAAAAAGGGTCAGGTAGCGGTCGTAGAGGGTGTGGGTTATCCCAGTCCTAACCGCTCTCATTTTAGGTCTATAGAGATCTGGCAAACAGCTCAGCCTGATATCATCGGTAGTACCGGATGGCTAGGCCGCTATCTTGATTTGATAGACAAAAAGACTGCCAGTGAGAGCATGATGCTTGCCGTCAATATCGATCCTATTTTGCCCAAGTCGCTTTTATCTCGCAAAGTCAATGTGCCCTCTGTATATGATCTTGGTGACTTTAGATTTAAGGTCGACCCGCATTTTGAGGACGACAAGCCCCAGCAAATAGCAGCATTTAAGTCTATCTATAGTGACTTCAATAGCGACAGACCGTTTTTTGATAAGCTCAAAACCACTGGACTGGAGGCTAACAGCGCCAGCGAAAAACTCCTCAAATTGGCCTCTGCCAAAAACCAAGTCAAATATCCTGATGGTAAGTTGGCTGCCAGTCTGCGTTTGATTGCCCAGATGATGTCAGGCAATGTAGGTGCTAAAGTCTATACTCTTACCCATGATGGCTTTGATACCCATGCCAATCAACTAAGCTCACAGCCAGGACTGTTGTCCAATCTGTCTAAATCAATCTCTGCCTTTTTTGAAGACCTCTCAGCACGTGGTCTGGATGACGACGCCACCATAATGGTCTTTAGTGAGTTTGGCAGACGCGCTGCCGAAAACGGTGGACGCGGTACCGATCACGGCACCGCCGCTCCCTGCTTTGTCATTGGCAAAAATGTCAAAGGCGGACTCTACGGCGAGAGCCCCGACCTCGCTCGTTTAGACAACGGCGACTTGCGCTATACCACAGACTTTAGAGCCCTTTATGCCACCGTCCTCGATGACTGGCTCCATGCCGACAGTAGAGAGATCATTGGACGCCGATTCGACAATCTGGGCTTATTTGGCGCTGCTTAGAGCTTTGTGCTATTGATTGGGGCGGGGGCAATCCTATTTGCCGCCTGTGCTAGCGCAATGGCGGACAAATAGAATCACCCCCGCCCTTGGGCGCAAGAGGCAGATAGATAGCAGCAGCAGCTTTTCTCAGCGCAAGAGGCAGATAGAGTGCTCAATGATCCAATCGCCCAATAGCACAGTGCTTATGGATCAGTTGGCGTGCCTTCTAGCATGGTAAAAAATTTGCGCTCAAAATCCCACATGGTATCGTCTTTCCAGTTTTTCAGAGAGACTTTGGCGGCGTAGGCGCCTTCTTTAGTGAGAGTGGCATCTGGCTTAAATATGTAGTGACCCTTGAAGATGTCGGCAGGATCGTTGGCGTTAAATTCGCGCTCAAAGATTACTTTGCCATCTGGATCTTCGATGGTGACATTGCCCTTGTACTGACGGCGCTCAAAGGGAGTACCAAAGCCAAGCACACAGCTGCAGCCCATTGGAGTCGGCAATTCTTTTACGACAAAGAGGTCAAAGAGACCAATGGCATCGACTCGGCCATTTTCTTCGTGGGTCGCTTCCTGACAAAACAGGATGTATCCGTCATGCAGATACTTCACCAGACTTCCTCCAAGTAACAGAGACAAGATCTTAGCACTGTCACCGATGATGCAAGGGCGATTACTAATCAATTTTGTGGCAATAAAAAAGGACCCCGGCTGGGGTCCTTTTTAGCAATCTGATTAGTGATTGTCTGACAGTTACTTCGCTTTTTTGGAGGTGATAACTGCTTCTGCGATGTTGGTTGGGACTTCTTCGTAGTGTGAGAATTCCATGGTGAATGTACCTTGACCGCGGGTCTTGTTGCGGATGTCGGTAGCATAACCAAACATTTCAGAAAGTGGAACTTGGCTCTTAATCTTGGAGAGATTGTCCACAGTTTCCATACCTTCAACACGGCCTCTACGGCTGGAGATGTCGCCGATAACTTCGCCCATAAAGTCTTCCGGTACTTCTACTTCAACCTTCATGATTGGTTCGAGCAGTACAGGGTTAGCCTTCATGAAGCCTTCTTTGAAGCCCATTGAAGCGGCTGTACGGAACGCCATTTCGTTGGAGTCCACATCGTGGTACGAACCGAAGACCAGTGATACTTTGACGTCGATGATTGGATAACCAGCCAGTACGCCGCCAACGAGTGTATCTCTGACACCGGTTTCGCAAGCAGGGATGTATTCCTTGGGAATGACACCGCCGACGATTTTGTTCTGCCAGACGAAGCCTGTACCGGTTGGTACTGGTTCGAGTTCGAGCACGGCGTGACCGTACTGACCACGACCGCCAGACTGACGGATGAATTTGCCTTCGGCTTTGACAGCTTTTTTGATGGTTTCGCGGTAAGCAACTTGTGGTTTACCGACGTTGGCTTCTACTTTGAATTCTCTAAGCAGACGGTCAACGATGATTTCGAGGTGAAGCTCACCCATACCAGCAATGATTGTCTGACCGGTTTCGTGGTCGACACGTACTTTGAAGGTTGGATCTTCTTCAGCCAGACGTCCCAGTGATACGCCGAGTTTGTCAGCGTCGCCTTTGGTCTTGGGTTCAATCGCTACCGAGATAACTGGATCTGGGAAGTTCATTGATTCCAGGATGATTGGTGAATTTTCGGCTGAGAGTGTGTCACCAGTTGTGGTGTCTTTGAGACCAACTGCTGCCACGATGTCTCCGGCAAATGCTTCATCAACGTCAGTACGGTTATCAGCTTGCAATTGCACCAGACGGCTGATGCGTTCGCGCTTGCCCTTGGTGCTGTTGAGCACATAGGAGCCAGCAGCCAGACGACCGGAATAAACGCGGATAAAGGTCAATTTACCGACGAAGGGGTCGTTCATAACTTTGAAGGCGAGAGCTGAGAATGGCTCGTTGTCGTCAGTAGGTCTGACGGTCTCAGTACCATCTGGCAGAGTGCCTTTGACAGAAGCGACGTCGTCAGGAGATGGCAAAAGCTCTACAACGGCATCGAGAAGCTGTTGTACGCCTTTGTTTTTGAAAGCTGATCCACAAAGAATTGGAATAACTTTGTTCTTGCAAACTGCTACGCGCAGAGCATTTTTGAACTCTTCGTTGGTGACAGCTTCGCCTTCCAGATATTTGCCCATCAAAGCGTCGTCAGTTTCGACTACAGCGTCGAGCAACTGTTGACGCCACTTGTCTGCTTCTTCTTTCATGTCGGCAGGAATTTCGACGATGTCGAACTTCTGACCCATAGGATCTTTATCGTCATAGACGTGAGCTTTCATGTCTACGAGGTCGATAAGACCTTTGAATTCGCTTTCAGCGCCTATTGGAATTTGCATGGGAAATGCGTTAGCCCATGTGGTGCTCATGCCGGGGAGCTGTTCTTTAATTTGTTTGACTACTTTGAAGTAATCAGCACCGGTACGGTCCATTTTGTTGACGAGGATCATACGAGGTACTTCGTAGCGGTTAGCTTGCTTCCAGACTGTGTTGGTCTGAGGCTGTACACCACCGACAGCGCAAAGGACGATGACAACGCCGTCGAGTACGCGCATGGAGCGCTCTACTTCTACGGTAAAGTCAACGTGTCCGGGGGTGTCGATAAGGTTGATACGCTTACCTTTCCACTGGCTGGTGATAGCAGCGGCGGTGATTGTGATACCGCGCTCTTTCTCTTGCTCCATCCAGTCGGTAAAGCTTGTGCCTTCGTGCACTTCGCCCATCCGGTGAATAAGTCCGGAATAGAAGAGGATACGCTCAGTAGTTGTTGTTTTGCCGGCGTCGATGTGCGCGGCGATACCCATATTACGAATATCTTTGAGATCTATAGTCCTTCCTGACACTGGCGCATTTTTCCTTTCTTGAACTGTATCCATTTGAAACCTTCCACGTTGGCTATAAGTGCTCGACCTGATTTGAGTCTTCCGCTCTACTTGAAAAGACTAAAAAAGAGGTTAACACCCTTCTTTATATGCCGCCGGGATCCTTCATAAAGATCACCAAATTTGATTCTGGTTTCTTTACATTCTGTGGGCAGGTACTAAAACGCTCCGGCATAAACCGAAGCGTTTTGAAACCTGATTTACTGCTTAGTAGCGGTAATGAGCAAAGGCTTTGTTGGCTTCGGCCATTTTGTGTGTTTCATCGCGCTTCTTAACCGATGCTCCAGTGCCGTTAGCGGCATCAAAGAGTTCAGAAGAAAGTCTTTCAGCAAAAGTGCGACCTGGTCTCTTTCTGCTGTTGGCGATGAGCCACTGGCTAGCCAGAGCAAATCCGCGAGTCGATTTGACTTCGACTGGCACTTGATAGGTACTACCACCGACACGGCGAGCTTTTACTTCGACCAGTGGGGTGACGTTTTTAACTGCTTTGTTGAAAACATCCAGAGGCTCAGCTTTGGCTCTATCTTTGAGGATAGTCAGAGCTTCGTAAAAGAGACCTTGCGCGGTGCTGCGCTTGCCGCGTTGCATCATGCGATTGACGAATCTTGAGACCAGCTGGCTGTTATAGATGGGGTCAGCTTTGGCTACTCTTTTGTCGGCTTCTTTTCTGCGGGACATTTCAATTTTCCTATTTCAGTTATCTGATTGTGCAAATGCTTGTTGGCTGGCTTTTTAGCTAGCGATTATTTTTTCTTACCGCCGCCCTTGGCTGCTGCAGCTGCTGCTGCACCTGGCTTAGGACGCTTAGCGCCATATTTGGAGCGGCTTTGCATGCGGTCCTTAACACCAGCGGTGTCAAGTGCGCCTCTGACGATGTGGTAGCGGACGCCTGGCAAGTCCTTAACCCGGCCGCCTCTGACGAGCACGACACTGTGCTCTTGCAGGTTGTGACCGACGCCCGGGATGTAGGCTGTGATTTCTACACCGTTTGTCAGCCTGACTCTGGCGATTTTGCGCAGAGCTGAGTTAGGCTTTTTGGGAGTAGTTGTCTTTACTTGTGTGCATACGCCGCGTCTTTGCGGGCAGGATTTGAGAGCGGGCGACTTGGTCTTGTAAGTCACTTTGGCTCTTTCACGTCTGATCAACTGGTTGATGGTAGGCACCACTAAACTCCTGATAAAAACAACTAATTAATAGCTGCCTTGGGGCAGCTTGTGGGTCCATGAGTCGCCAGCGAGGTGCTGGTGTATCCATGAGGTACCGCAACGGTTCAGATTAACAGATGCGCCGATAGATATATAAGACTTTCCAAATTCCTTTACATTGCTTCTCTTACTTTTCTGCAATATTAAAGGCTACTTAAGATCAAAGCCTTCCATACGGCGATATTCGCCCGTCAGATTTTCGGATAGCTCAGCAAATGCTTTGGCCCTCAGGCTGTCTTTGATGCCGCTCGTTAGTCCCCGCCCCAATAGCTCTCTGGAGCTGGGTAGATTGATGGCGGGCTTGGCCAGTGGATTGAGGCTGACTGCGTCCAGAGTGAGGCGCTGTGGCGTTTTGGCTCTGAGCCAGTAGTCTCTTGTCAAAAGTGAAAAATTACCAACGCGCTCCAGCCCTGCTTCTTCTAGGGCCTCAACTACTGGGGCTTGAAAGTCATAGGCTTTGGCTATGACCATGCCTTTCATGCCAGCGCGGCGCATTATTGATAGTACAAATTTGACCAGGTCCGGGGCTGTATGGCTAAAGCCTTGATTGACAGCAAACTCCAGATGATAGTCACCCTCTCTATGGGCGGTCACTTTACAGGCTGACGTGATTACTTTGCGCTCCTGGTCTTCTGATAGCCAAAACCAGCTACGGCTGCGCAAAAGGCTCCTGGCCATCTTATCGAGGCTCTCAATTTTGAGAGGCGGGACGCGAAAGTCATCGGAGATGTATTCGAAGGTCAGTCTGATATCAGGAGGCAAGACGTCTTGATGGAGCTGGTACAGCCCAGCTTGATCGTCTGGTACTGCCAGTCTAAAGCAATCACTCTCAGCCTCAGTGGCTGGCGCCTTGAGATCGGCTGGCACTTGATAGTGTGTAATGCGAGCTGAGCGTTTAAAACCGCAACTACCTAATAAAGATAGAGCCGCTGGATTTTGATCTGAGACTTCGGCCACAAAATGGCTTATGCCCTGGCTGCCAAAGAGTGCACAGGCAAAACGCAATAGTTCCTGGGCAATGCCCCGTCCTCTATGGTTGGGGTGGACCACAAGATGATCCACTTGCCAGCAGGCTTTGGAGCGAGTTATCGCATGTAAGGATATAAGTCCCAGGATTAGACCGTCTTCTTTGGCTACATACACAGATGGTGAAATATGTAGATGGCAAGGCAGCCAGTGTTGCCAGAAAGTCAGCCCGGTGATTAAGTAACGATCCTCCGCACAGAAGCTCTCATAAGGCACAGGCTCATCCTGGTAACGCAGCAAGGCGCGTACCTGGGTGGAATCTGTCATGAATAGCGGTTCGATTTTGATCATCAATTCTGATGATACCACTATTTTTTGCTTGCCAAGCGGCCTGCCAAGTGAGCATAAGAGAGTGCTTTTACCTTTATACTTTTAAGCGAGGGTAAGTTTCAGATGGCCAAGACTTCCAAGCCGACTTCTTCCAATCCGCATAAAGCGGCAAAGAAGAAAGATGATGACCGTCCAGTTTATAAAACTGTGGCGGACAATCGTCGTGCGCGCTTTGACTACGAGATTATCGAGACTTACGAGACAGGTATTTCGCTCTTTGGCACTGAGGTCAAGGCAATCAGAGCTGGCAAAGCCAATCTAGCCGATGCCCACGTGCGTATAGAGGACCACGAATTGTGGTTATATAGCTGTCACATATCTCCTTATGATTTTGGCAATCGCTTTAATCACGAGCCCATGCGCAAGCGCCGTCTGCTCATGCACTCTCAGCAGATAACAAAACTCAAATCTCAAATCCAGGAGAAGGGTCTGGCACTAATACCGCTCAGGCTCTACTTTAAAGGTAACTTGATCAAAGTCGACCTGGCAGTGGCCAGAGGTCGCAAGCATTATGACAAGCGTGATGTAATCTCGCAAAAAGACAATAAACGTAATTTGGATAGACTGGTAAAACAGACACGATATTCGTGATAAGACATAGATTGATCAAAGAGGACATGATGAAGGCTAAGCTTTCGCTCAAAGCAGCGTCACTATATCTGGTGGCTGTATTATTTTTGCAAGGAATGATGCAGACTCTCAGTTTGCAACCGGCCCATGCTGCCTCACCTGTAGCTGTCTATAAGAGCGGGCGCAACGCCGCAGCTTATCAGGAACAGCACATCGGTACTTTTGATGATGACTTCAAAGTCTTTAAGCAAGCCATGGACGGTGCCAATGTGCGCTTTGATGAGCTTAGCGATAGTGATGTCGAAGCTGGTCAAGCCAAGCTCTCTGCTTACAAACTAATCATCGTGCCATTGCTTGTGGATGTCCCTGCCAGTGCTGCCGAAAAGCTCAATGCCTACAGCCAGGTCGGCGGCAAACTAGTCATTACCGATGGTGCTGGTACTGCTCAGGGCGGAGCACTTGCATTGCTCAGCCAGGCTGGTGTCAGTCAACTCAAACAAACCACCCTCAAAGAAGTAGGCAAGCTCGTCTGGCCACGCCAGCCTTTGCCAACCAATGCTGATTTTGCTATTGCCTCAGTGGTAGCTCATCTATCTCTCAGCAGCAGTGCTCAACCTGTGGCGACATGGCAAGATAACAGCGGCGGTGAGCTGGCTGTAGCTATCGCCAGACAGGGCAATACTATTTATATGGGTTGGGCTCCTGGTGTACAGGGTGAGATAAGCAGCAATGCTCAGCTTATTTCTCAGGCTCTAGATGAGCTTGCTCCTGGTATCACGCAGCAAGCGGCTGTACAAATAAGTTTTGCCGAGTACACCACACTATCTAATGAGCTGGACTATCTTGCTAAGCGTACTGATGAAGCTGTTAAAACAGCCAAGCAAGCCGAGTTTAGCGTGCCGCTCAAGACCATTCAGTCTAACTATGATGAAGGCTTGACCAATGTCAAATCCTTTAATGACGCTTACCGCGAAAGAAGATTTTTGGAAGCAGATCAATATCTCCAGAAAGCACGTCAGTCTTTTGCCATGGCCTTTGCTCAGTCAATGCCTGTGCGTCCAGTAGAAGCCCGTTGCATCTGGCTAGATAGAGGTACGATTGTCGCTACCCGTGGTGCCAAAGGAATGAGCGAGCTGTTTGATAAGCTCAAAGCTGCAGGCATCAATGTCGTCTATTTTGAGACCAATAATGCTGGCTTTACCATGTATCCATCCAAGATGGCACTGCAAAATCCTGAGACCCTGGGCTGGGATCCGCTCGGTACAGGACTTAAGGAAGCACGCAAACGTAATATGGAGTTTCATGCCTGGTTCTGGAACTTTAACGTAGGCAATGCCAAGCACAACCCCATCATCGGTAAAGAGTCTGATTATCCCGGTCCTGTCCTAGGTGCCCATGACTTTGCCTGGGCTCTGGCATCGAGCACTGGTTCATTTTTGCCCCCACGTCAGTTTGAATACTGGCTTGACCCGAGCAATCCCGAATGCCGTCAGTACAACAAAGATTTGATGACAGAAGTGGTCAACAAATATCCTGTGGATGGCATACAGCTCGACTATATCCGTTATCCCTTTAATAACCGCGGCTCAGAGATGGGCTGGAACTGGCTTGGTCGTCAGAAATTTGAAAAGGAAACTGGACTATCGCTCGATAGACTGGATGACGAGACAAGAGCTGCCTGGGTGCAGTGGAAGACAAACATAATCTCCAGCTATGTCAAAGAATGCTCTGACTATTTCCGCGCTTTAAAGCCTGGTATCCGTATCTCGGCTGCTGTTTATGCCATGCCCCGTCGCCTTAGAGTCAATGCCATACAACAAGACTGGGAGACCTGGATTGCTAATGGCTGGATTGATACTCTCAATCCTATGACTTATGTAGCCTCTCCCAAAGAGCTGACTGAGATGGCTAGCTTTGTCAGAGAGAGCACCAAAGACAACGGTCTGGCTTATCCTGGTCTATCAATCAGACAGCTTGATACAGCCGGTCTAATTAAGCAGCTGAATGGAGCGAGAGTGACTGGCACTCTCGATACGACTATGTTTGCCGCCACCCACCTGAACGAAAAAAAGGTAAGCGTGCTCAAAGTCGGTCCTTATCGTCGCAGCACAATATTGACGCCGCAGTCTGAGCCTCTCAAAGCCAGTCGCGTCCTCTTTGATGATTTTGCCGCCATGGTCAACCGCTATTTGCAAGACCCCAAAAAGCGCATCATGTCTGACACCGCATCCACCAACGATGTGATCAATCAGATTGATGCTGTGCAAAGAGCGATGCACAATTTGAGCAGCAAAGCCAAGTCAGATGAAATAGACACAGTCCTCAAAGACGTCACCACCTTGCATGCCACCTGCAAAGAATGGCTCAGGTTGGAGGCTTTTATCCAGAGAGGATTTAGAGCGCAGTACATTGCTAACTATCTCAATCAAGTAGAAGCAATCCTGTCTTATGCTCGTCAGCGCTCCAAAACTGCAGAAGTGGCAAGTGCTCTGGCAAATCAAAATGCCACTGTGGCCGGTGTAGCGACCAAGCAAGATCCTATAGCCAGACAATAGTTGTTTTGCTGCTTTGCTATATAACCCAAAAAGAGATCTAGGGTAAGCCCTGTGGGCTTTTGCTGCTCTATCGATGACAATTGGTAGTATCTACTCCCTGTCTATCGGTATCCCCATGCAGCAAGCCATTTGCTATCAAAGCGCAATCACTTTCATCAGTCAGGCTTTGGCTTTTGCTCTGACACTGGCGGCAGCATTTTTGCCATTGTTTTCGATTAACCGTATTTGGCTCAAGGGCAAGACTTTAAAAGAAGCAATTTTGACCACTATTCGCGGGCATTTATTTTGGCCCGTGGTCTGTGCTATTTGTGCCTGTCTATTGCCAGGGCTGCAATAAAAGAATAATTCAAAGTACAAATTCAAAGAGGCTCCCGGGAAGGGAGCCTCTTTTGAAAAGGAGGACAGCTAAGCGGATGCTTAGTTATTGTTGTCGTTGTTCCAGCTTGTTACTGGGGTGCTCACAGGAGTAGCCACGGGGGTGATTACTGGTTGAGCGTAGGTAACTTCGACGACCGGTGCTTGTTGCACTGGAGGAGCAAAGTTGGTTTGTTGGATGGCTGGCTGTTGAGCTACTTGGGGAGCTTGAGCTACCTGAGCGGCTTGAGCAGCAGCTTGTTGTTGAGCATAAGTCTTGAAGGTTTCTTCAATGAGACCTGATTTTTCGCGAAGCAGATACTCAATATAGTCACCGCGGCTCATGCGTGAAGCAGCTACTTGTTCGTCAAGCAGTCTGTGGGCCATGGGGGTAACGCAAACAGCGGTGGTGGTGCCACGGTTCTTTCCGAAGAAGAAAGATTTGGCGCCGCCCTTAGGACCGGTTTGTTTGGCTTGAGGGGGCAATCTCAAAGGAGGCATGCCGGCGCGCTCACGAATGAGCATTTCAACATAGTCGCCATTTGAAACTGAGGCTGCGGCAGCTTGCTCTTTGAGCAACTGACGGCCAAGAGCAGTCAAGTTGAAAGAGACAGAGCCGGACTCTTTGCCAGGAAAGCGCGAGCGTCTTGGAGACGAGGCTTTAGCTGGTGCTGGTGTTGTCTGAACCGTTGTGTTCATCTAACTTTCGGCAGATTACCTGGAATTCTTAGTCCCTTGTTCGGTAATACTCTGCCTTTCCTCCTTTTCTAAAATAACGGAACCCTACTGGTACGAATTTCAAGAGCTAGTCTTGTTTTTTAGAGTGGCTAAGTGCCACTAAGTTTCCAACGCACATCCCATGCCTAAATAATTAGACGATGGTAAACAGAGCCGTATGGCATCCCATGCGGCTTAACGACCGAGGTCGTTTTTCTTGTAATGGTTACATTAGCACTTCTGCTACTTGGCCCGTTGATTTCCCGGTGGTGGGATTTCCTTGGAGCATGGCAACCCTTTCCAAGACCTTGATTATAGAGCAAACTTAGCCGAATGATGCAGTAGTCATGTATTACGATCTTTTCATAACTGGCTCTGCAGGCGCCTCATGACAACTATCTAATAGAGATGCCAATGCTGATTGACAGCCAGATTATTGAAGCCAAGAGCAATTGCAGACCCTAATGCGGCACCAACAAAAACTTCTTTTGGTGTATGGCCTAGCAATTCTTTAATGCGCTCACCGGACAACTTGGGGTGATCGGAAAACAATTCTGTGACCATCTGATTGAGCACTCTCGCTTGCAGTCCAACAGTCCTTCTAACGCCGGCAGCGTCGTACATGACGATAAAGGCAAGGCAGAGGGCGATGGCAAATGATACAGAGTTAAACCCCTCAATGAGGCCTACCGACACTGCCATACCCATAGTGCAGCTGGAGTGAGAGCTGGGCATGCCGCCGGTGGTGGCAACCATACGCAGGTCGAGTTTGCCAGTTTTGACTAATTTGGTCACCACTTTGAGCGCCTGGGCGATAAAACTGGACATCAGTGTGACCACTACAACTTGCCAGCCTCTACCGTCCACAGGAGTGCCTCCAGGCGCCAGGGGCTGGCTGGTCTGGGCCAGGCACAAAAGCTGAGACAGGTCTAAATTCACGGCAAATTCCATCTTTTATATCTACTTACTATTTATTTCTATGGATAGAGTACTGGAGCAAATTTTCCAGTGCTGGACAATTGGTGTTGTCAAGACGAGAGTCTTTTATAAGTTGTTTTCCTTCGCTCTCAAGCTCACCGAGTTTGGTGCGGGCTTGCTCGATGCCATAGACACTGACCCAGGTCGCCTTGCTGGTGGCCAGGTCCTTACCAGGAGTCTTACCGAGGCTCTCGGCCGAACCAGTCACATCTAATAGATCGTCTGTAATCTGAAATGCCAGACCCAAAATTTCGCCCAGTCGCCAGAGACTCTTTAGCTGTGTCTCATCTGCGTCCATTAGTTTGCCGCCAGACCAGAGAGCAAATCTAATCAGTGCTCCTGTTTTGCACTCGTGAATGGACTTTATATATGATGCGTCAAAGCTACCGGCTTTGGCTCCGGTCATCTCCATGTCCATGACCTGACCACCGACCATGCCACTGGGACCGGTGGCGCGTGCCAGTTCAAGGGTAATGGCGAGGAGATTTTGGCGACTGACAAAGTCACTTGTAGCGGTGAGCAAGACTTCGTTGGCCAGCATCAATAGCCCATCTCCAGCAAGCAGTGCCATGGCTTCGCCATAGACTACGTGGTTGGTAGGCTTGCCGCGTCTTAAATCATCATTGTCCAGACAGGGCAAATCGTCATGGATAAGACTCATAGCGTGCACCATCTCAATGGCGCTGGCCAGCGGCAAAGTAAGCTCAACAGGATCGATTTGAGCATATTTTTGTTTGCTATTAGCGTCGGCTAATTTGCTCAAGTGCACTGACTCGGCAGCAGCCATGGTCAAAATTGCTCTCAAGCGTTTGCCGCCCGATAATACCGAATAGTGCATCGACTGCCAGAGTTTGACCGGCTCTCGGCTAATGAGATAGCTCTCCAGAGCTTGTTCCAGTCTCTGTCGTCTTACTTTCAGGTATTGATCAAAATTGAAATCTAAATCCAAATCTACACTTGATCCGCTCTTTTTATTTGATAGCTCAACCATGCTTCACCGATTCAAAATCTTTTTGAGCGACTGGTAAAACTTCAGTCCCTCTACACCGAGAGTGACCAGACTGCGCTCTTTTGATGTAAACAGAGCAATCAGCGGTCCGATTTTTTTAGCTACTTCTATATAGTCGAGCGGTGACGGTGATGATTTTTCAACGGGAAAGGCTAACTTTTGAGTTAGCTCTTCTAGGTTGTAGTGCAGGTTTTGGATTTGCAAAAATGCCTGGTCGCGCAAAACATCAATCATCAGCTCGGCCTCTACTAGAGAGGTTTTGAGTTTGGTGTGCATACAAGCAATAACGATGCAGCCCACACCGGCCGCTAGAGCCACCAGTGAGATTACTATGCGGGCAAAGTTTATAAGTATTGAGCTTGATTGATCGGTAAACCAGACAATGCCAGGTCCAAGCAAAACAACAGACATGACCACAAGCAAAAAGAATAGAGATGAATAAAACCAGCCTACGTAGACAATGGTCATCCTTATCTTAGCCATGATTGATAGCAAGATTTCGCTGGGCAGGAGCACGCTAGGAGAGGCGTCCGATAGACCGCTTAAATTGGGGAAGTCCTTGTCAGCTGTCGCTGTACCAGTCCTCACCGCAGGCAGACCGCCACCACTTGTGGTGCTTTCTTTTTCGTCGGAGAGGAGATCATCGTTGCTCATATCTTTACCTGTAACCAATTACTTGAGCAAGTCGCGGGCAATCAGCATGCGCTGTATTTGATTAGTACCTTCATAAATTTGTCCGGCTTTGGCATCTCTAAAGATGCGCTCAATCAGTAGCTCCGGTTTCAGCCCTTCGATGCCGAGTATGGACATAGCCTCAGTAGAGACTCTCATTGCCACATCGGTGGCCTGAGTCTTAGCCATTGCTGCCACAGTCACCGACTGCTCTCCGGCATCAATCAGACGCGCTGCCTGGTAGGTCAATACTCTCGCTGATTCAGTTTGCACAGCCATATTGCCGAGAATCACAGCCTGCCCGCCAGCATCAGCTGTAATCAGACCATCTAGATAATGTCTGCGCAGCACATCGGTGCAAGCATCGATAGCGCCTTGGGCCCAGCCGATTGACTGCGCGGCAATTGTGACGCGTCCTTTTGCCAGGGAGGAGAGAGCCACTTTGCGGCCTTCGCCATGGGCGCCGAGCAAATTAAATTTAGGCACCTTACAATCGTTAAAAACAATTTCGCATGTGGAGTAACCGCGCATGCCAAGCATGTCAAATTTTTGACCGATGCTAAAGCCCTCAAAACCGCGCTCTACAACAAAGGCAGTGATATTGCCCTTTTTGTCTTCGCCCTCGCCAAGCAGCTTGGCGCATGACAATATAAAAATCAGCAGAAGCACCTGATGTGATGAAGGTCTTGGTGCCGTTGAGGATGTAATGATCACCCTCCAATCTGGCTGTGGTCTCAATTGCGGCTGTGTCGGATCCGGCATTGGGCTCGGTCAGACCAAATGCTCCGAGATACTCTCCGGTGGCGGCTTTGGGTAAGTATTTTTGTTTTTGCTCTTCGCTGCCAAAGCGGTAAATTGGCTCCTGGCAAAGCACATGGACGCCAAGTGAACTCATAATCGGTGTGCACAGACGACCAAATTCTTCGTTGACCAGGGCAAAACTGACATAGTCGCCACCAGAGCCACCATAGGTGCTGGGAAAAGGTAGTGAACCTAGCCCTTCTTTGCAAGCTGCTTCAAACAAGTCGCGTCTGAAAACATTTTTGCTATCTGAGTCCATGACTTCGCTAAGCGGTACCCGGCGTGCAAAGTCGCGGGCTTTTTGTAGCCAGGCAAGCTGCTCAGTGGTGTATTTGCCGCTCAATGAGGAAGTATCCGATAACCTTGTTTGCAACATAGTAGCCCTTGGATGCACAATAGATATTTTGATAAGTAATAAATATAGCAGTCATAAGCGCTCTTTGATTGATGGTATACAATTAATCTACGCTGTCCCTGGCGCGCCACTGGCGCAAAACGGCGCAAAACTGGATGATCTCGTTGCAAGCACTCAAAAGTGATAGCCCAATAAAACCCAAAGTCCTCAAAAAAGGCGACACAGTCGGCATTATTGCGCCATCGTCGCCGACTTTTGATGCTGGCAATCTGGAGTTTACGCTCAATTGGCTCAAGTCTCTGGGGCTTAAATACAAGCTTGGCAAGCATACTTTTGCCAGCTATAGCAGCTATGCCGGCAAAGACGAGCTAAGACTCGAGGATTTGCACACGTTTTTTGCCGACAAAGAGGTGCAGGCTGTCATGCCTCTGCGCGGTGGTGCCGGTGCATCAAGACTTTTGCCGCATATTGATTTTGATTTGATCAAAGCTAATCCCAAAGCATTTGTCGGCTTTAGCGACATCACCGGGCTGCTCATCCCCATTTATCAAAATTGCAATTTGGTCACTTTTCACGGACCAACTCTCAATCTCATGTACGAAAACGCCTACACCCATAGCTATTGGCTAAAGGCAGTGATGAGCACCCAACCGATTGGTCTGATCACAGATCCCTCCGATAACGACCCCTGGGGGGCCGATTATCCGCCACCACGGATGGTTATAGCCGAGGGTAAGGGCTCTGGTCGGTTGACTGGCGGATGCCTCACTCTTATACGTGGACTGATGGGCACTCCCTACGAAATCGAGACTGACAATCGCATCGTCTTTATCGAAGACGTCGACGAAGAACCCCACACAATGGATCGCATGCTGACTCAGCTTGTACTGGCTGGCAAATTTGCCAAAGCTCAAGGCATCATTGTCGGAGATTGCAGTGGTTGCAGACCTGGTGGCAGTAAGCGCAACGCTCTCACTCTCAATCATTCGCTGGAGACTGTCCTGAGAGAGCGTCTCGGCAATCTCGGTATACCAGTTGTCTATGGTATGAAAATTGGGCACACCATGGACAAATTGACTTTGCCTCTGGGCGTATTGGCTAATCTCAGTGCCACCAAAGGCGGTGTGCGTCTAAAACTTACAGAAGGAGCCTGTGGTGATAAAACCCCCGCACCTCAAAAGTAAAGACAAAGTCGCCCTGATTGCTCCCGGTAGCCGTCCAGCCAAGCCCTCGGACGTCAAACGGGCTGAGACTATCGTGGCTGAAATGGGCTTTACCCCTGTAGTCGGCAAGCATGTATTAAATACTCATGGCTTTATGGCGGGCACCGATAGTGAGCGTCTGGCCGACTTAAACCGCGCCATTATGGACGATAGCATCCGCGCAATCTGGTGTCTTACTGGTGGCTATGGCACATTGCCGCTTTTGCCTTCTTTGCCATATCAGGAGTTTGAGCAGTCTCCAAAAATTGTTATGGGAGCCGAGGACAATAGTCACCTCACACTGGCTCTTTATACTCGTACTAATGTAGTCACACTTTATGGACCAAATGCCGATAGTGTCAAAAGCAAACAAGCCTTTGAGACTGTTAAAAGGTCTTTGACCCATGTAGATTATCCAGAGCTTGTTACTCACGATCCTGTACTTGAGCATTATGCTTTTGTTGGTGTTGAAGGTAGTGGCAAGGGTCAGGTCCTGCCAGTCAATCTTACAGCGCTAATATCGCTCTTTGGCACTGAGTTTGAGCCGACTCTAGTGGGGCGTCTCTTGCTTATAGAGGACGCCAGGGAGCGCAATGATATCCTGGACCGCTGGTTTACCACACTCTATATCTCTGGCAAATTATCGAGCGTGGCGGCGCTGGCTCTTGGTCAACTCGATAATGTTGATAGCAGAGGCGCTAGCAATATGCTCTCGTTTGAAGAGCTCGTTTATGACCGTGTAGTGGAGATGGGTCTGCCCAGCTGTTTTGACTTGCCGTTTAATCAGACCGAGTCGGTTGTACCAGTGGGTATCTGGGGACAGCTCGAGGCCACCAGTCGCGGCGCTAAATTGACTTATCTGGAGTCTGTGCTGAGTAAGTAACGTTTGCTGTCAAACTTACTGTCGTTTTTTTACTTCTGCTTCTATTTCTTCCGGCGTAATTTGATTGACTTGCATGGGACCGGCACAGATTTCTCTCCAGGGCGCACCCTGTAAGGCTTGCCTGACTATTACTTCGAATACTTGTTGTCTGATACTGCCGATGGGTAGCTCAGAATCCTTCAATTGACTGGCTTTGCGATCTGTTTCTTCAAGGCTTTCTCTTATTCTGTGAGCCAGGATAAGCTGAGCATCGCTGGATAGTTTGTGATTGTCTGGTGCTGGTGTCTCCAGGTTTTGTAGCAAGTGCAAGCTAAAGCAGTAAGCCAGATCCAAATTGCCGCCACGTAAGTAGCGCTCTGATGATAGCCTGGCATACCAAGCCGCAGCCTCAGATGCTGGGGTGGTGGCGCTATTAACCATGCTGTTAAAGTCCTGGGCTTTACTGGCGTCACCGGCGAGCAATTGTCCTTCATAGCGATACTGGCATTTTGCCTGACAAAGCTTGCAAGCACTCATTGGTCCGGTTACTTCATTCTGAAGAGCGGTAAAGTGCTCTTGCCACTGGCGCATAGCCGGCATATTGAGTCGACCATCCGAGTCATTTGGGATAAAGACTCTGGATATTAGTTTGTACCAGCTCTCTTTGAGCATCTCTTCTTGTGCGGTTTGCCAGTTATAGAGACGACCTTTCTCTTCGTAATATCGATCAGTACAAAGACTCACTGCGCACCACAGGAGGTGCTCCTCTGAGCCTTCGTATGTTTTATCTACCAGTACCTTAGCCGTTTGGGCAAGGGCGACTTTGAAATTGATCAGTTGCTCCATATCTTTGGAGGCATTGAGCACATACTCCACGAAGCAATTGTAAAACTGCGGAGTTTCGCAAAGAGCTGAGCTATGGCGATAAACGTAATCGCTAAAGGCTTCTGGTTTGTATTTTGCTCCGGGTGAGCTGGCTAGAGTGTCTTTGTCGATGGCAAAATCGACTCCACAAATAGGACAGTATTTCCAGTCGGCTTCCATGCGTTTGTGGCAATTTTTGCACTTCATAGCTTCGTCCCCTACTACTGGATGGCTATATACCCGACGTTTGAGAGATGGGATCTATTCCAAAGGCAAAATGCTTTGAGGTGCCGGTAGATTAATTCCTCTCGAATTGAGAGGAATTTGGTTGCGAATTTCCTCTCAATCTGAGAGGATGGTTTTGTGAGACGGTGGGAAAAAGGTGGAGATACTCAATTCCAGGGCTATTAAGCAATTTATACAGTTACACGCTGAAGCAGAGGCTCCTCTCAATGATTGGGTAACCAAAGTAAGGGCAGCTCAGTGGAAGAGTAACGCGGATGTTCAGCGGACTTTCAATAGGGCTGATCATCTAGGCGACCAGAAATTTGTCTTCAATATTGGTGGCAACAATTTTCGCATGGCGGCGATGGTGCGGATAGAAAACGAAAAGGTTTACGTCCTGAAGCTAATGACTCACTCAGAATATGACAGGGAGAAATTCTGATGGTTACCGAAAAATACAAGGCTCTAGTTGAGCGCTTTCCCCTCGTGCCAATCAGAAGCGATGACCATCTAGATCAGGCTCATGAAGTGGCTCAACTCTTGATGATGAGAGAAGAACCGTTGTCTTTTGATGAGAGAGAATATTTGGAAGTATTGCTCAGTGAGATTGGCAAATATGAAAAGAAGCACCACGACTTAGTTGTCCAAGACTTGGCGCCAAATGTACTTTTGCAGTCTCTGATGAAGGACCATGGTCTGAAGCAAGTTGACATTCAAGCCATACTAGGAGTCAATTCTTCCGGTGTTATAAGTGAGATTGTAAGTGGTAAAAGAGAGCTGACAAAAGAGCATTGTGTCAAACTCGGCAATCATTTCAAATTGACTCCTGCTGCGTTTCTTCCTAGGCTTGTTGTTTAGGCGGACCCTGCGGACTTGCGATTTTTGGATGACATAAATGGCAAGATTAAAGCAGCAAAGGCAAAATCTAACTAACCCTTAAAGCCAAATTGATTGGCTTTGGCTGTATCTTTGACTGCTTGTGATTTTAGTCCGAGCTTGTTGTTGGCAAAAGCACGGTAAAAATAAGCCTCGCCATTGTCGCTGTCTATCTCGATTACTTGAGTGGCGTCAACAATTGCTTTGGCATAACGGCCAAGCTCGTTATAGAGTCTAGCCCTACGCAGATAGCTATACTGATCATCTGGATTGTATTTAATTGCCCGGCTATAGGCTCTCAGCGCCCGGTCAAATTGTTTTAGACCTACTTCGGCATCTCCCAGATAGGAGTAAGCTTCGCTGTTTTCGGGGTCGATAGCAAGGGCTTCTTTGATATCGAGGCGGGCTTTGAGATAGTCACCCTGCAACACATAGACATAGGCTCTGGCTGCCCAGGTGTCTGGATAATTGGGCAACTTTTCCACCAGTTGGTTGGCTAGTGTCATCGCTTCATCCAGGAAGTTATTTTGCTCAAGGGCATCTATCAAGATTAGCTTTGCTTCGAGCTGATCCGGGTTTGCCGCCAGTGCTTCTCTGGCCACCACTAGATATTGTTTGAGGTCGCCAGCGAGTCTCTGGGCTTTTGATCTTTGATCGTATATTTCGGCGTCGGCTTCTTTTAGCTCTAATAGATTATTTAAATCGCTTATGGCCATTGGCGCATAGCGTTTTTGATCAAGAGCCAGACACGCTGAGGCTCTTTGTTTGAGAGATGGGATATGTCTGGGGGCGGCGTTTAAAATTTTGGTGGTGTCTTCGATTATTTTGACTAATTCGTCGGTATCATCGGTGATGCTTGTGGAGTTAAGCACACGCATATCAAAGCTAAAATCAATCCTGGGCAGACCGACTGTGGCCGGCGGAGCCGGCAGCGGCGATGCCTGTCTCATGGTCTCCAGCATACGATTGTCGTATTGTTTATTGCCGGAGCTTTCCAGGACTTCTAGATTTTTGATGGCGCCTGAGCGATCTATGCTAAATGTGACCGAGCCTGAGCGGTCGTGGATAGACTCGCCTTTGCTCTCAGGTAGCCATTTTGCTTTGACGTGCTCTTGTAAGTCGCGCAAATATTTGCGCAATGTGGCGGAGCGGTGCACTGCATTATTGCCGCTTGTGGATTTTTCTTTGCGCGTGCCTTCTTCGCTACTCTCTTGAGAGCAGCCTGCCATGACAATTGGCACACTGAGAGAGAGTGTCAGGCAAATAATCGAGCGCAATATTGGGGATGCCGGCATGGAGATATCACAATACTAGAGAGTAGAGACTGACTGAGCCAGGCGCTGCTCCAGGTAGGACAACTCACCGGCGTGCACTGAGCCCATCGCTTGCGGGATATAGTCACAGATATCGCCAGCGACCATGAGCTGTGAGAGACCAGCTAAGACTATGTCATCTTGTTGCTTGAGACTATTGTGGCGCTGCAAAGCTAAATCGCCAGCCCGTCCATGGATATAGACACCGCTTATGGCCGCATCAAAGGGCGAGAGTCCTTGCGCCAGTAAACCGCCGATGATACCAGAGAGGACATCGCCTGCTCCGGCTGTGGACATACCAGAGTTACCGGTAGGATTGATATAGAGTGTGCCGTCATGGCTTGCTACCAGTGAGTAGGCGCCTTTGAGCACCACTGTGCAGCCAAATTTTTCGGCGGCAGTAAGTACTGCACTGATGCGATCGTGCAAAATTTCATCTACAGATATATCGAGCAAACGTGACAGCTCTTTGGGATGAGGCGTGAGGACAAAGTTGTTACCATTGGTCAATTTGTCTGGATGCTTGGAGAGAGCGTTGAGCCCATCGGCATCGAGCAAGCAGGGCTTGTCGATTTGATCGAGCAGGCTTAGTACTAGGTTGACGGTGTCTTGATTCTGCGACATGCCACAGCCCAGTACCACTGCCTTGCAGCTTTCTACTAGACGCAGGATCTCTGGTAGAGACTCGGAGCTGATTGTCTGAGCTGAGGTCTCAGATAGTGGTCTGTAGACTATTTCGTTTGGTGGCAGACCGATGATAAGCGAGCGTGCTGTAGCTAGATAGGATAGTCCAGCTCCTACTTTTAGAGCGCTGACACTAGCTAGCACACCAGAGCCGGACATGCCCAGGCTGCCAGCGATTGTAAGTAAATTGCCAAAGGTGCCTTTATTGGAGTCGGTGGGACGCAGTGGCAGGACCCCTTGCACTGCACCACAGGTAGTGACAAAGAGGCTGGGGTATTCGCTGTAGTCTTTGCCCTGAATATCGACGCTGGGCTCAGTAAAATCAGGCAGTCCGATATCGACGAGACTGAGTTCACCGGCGTATTCAGCACCGGGATAGTTTAAAAAGCCTGGCTTTAAAAAGCCAAAAGTGACTGTGCCATCGGCGCGCACTGCTGTGCCCATGACCTGACCATTGTCACTATTGATGCCGCTGGGGATATCGACTGCCAGTACTGGCTTGGCGCTGTTGTTGATAGCGTCGATTACTTTGCGGTGGATGCCTTCTACAGGTCTAGATAGACCTGTACCAAATATGGCATCTACTAATATAGATGCGCTAGATGTAATTGAGTTTAGCGCTTCATCGAGATCATCGTCTTCGCCCAGTGATACTACTTCCACAGCCAGTGATTCGAGGATGGTGCGATTGGCGCGGGCTTCGGCTGATGTCATCTCGCCTTCGCCGACAATAAAAACAGAGGCTGGCACACCCCAGAGATTGAGATAGCGAGCGATAACCAGTCCATCACCGCCGTTATTGCCCAGTCCAGCAAATACAGCCACATGACCGGGGTTAAGATTCCATAGATTGAGTGCACAGTGGGCAGCAGCACGTCCGGCAATTTCCATCAGGACCTGACCCCAGTTGACCTGGGTGGAGTCACTCACTGATTTGATCCATGTTGCTTCGAGCGCTCTTATCTGGCTTGTGGTGGGCACTCTCAGATTGCTAATTGCCATTTTTTCTCTCTTTCTCTAGATTGTTTTATCAACAAGGAAGCAGCGCACCACATGTCCGGGTGATTTTTCTTCCAGTGGCGGTATCGATGTCTCGCAGCTATCGACGCGTAATTTGCATCTATCGGCAAAGCGACAACCAGATGGTAACTGCGTCAAAGCCGGTGGTTGTCCGTCGATAGGCGTCAGTCTGTCGGTTTCTTCGCGCGGTATGCTCTGCATTAGTCCTATGGTGTAGGGATGCTTGGGATTTTTAAATAGCTCATGCACTGTGGCGTATTCGACTACCGAGCCTGCATACATAACAGCCACTGTGTCGCACATCTCAGCGACCACACCAAGATCGTGGGTGATAAGCACCACAGCTGTGCCGCGCTCTTTTTGGATTTCTCTTAAAAGGTCGAGTATTTGCGCCTGCACTGTGACATCAAGGGCGGTGGTAGGCTCGTCGGCAATCAGTAGCTCAGGCTCGCAAGCAAGAGCCATGGCGATCATGACGCGCTGACGCATACCGCCGCTAAACTGGTGCGGATAGTCATCCACACGGCTCTTAGCCTCAGGGATGCGCACACTCTCCAGTACTTCGATGGCCTTTTGTCTGGCAGCTTTATGACCGAGCTTTTGATGCAGCTCTATCGCTTCTATTATTTGTGCGCCGACTGTATAGACAGGGTTGAGCGATGTCATCGGGTCTTGCGGGATAAGGGCGATGCGATTGCCTCTTACTGCGCGCATTTTGGACTCAGGTAGTTGTAAAAGGTCTACTCCGTCGAGGAGGATTTTGCCAGAGGCGATGCGTCCGGGTGGTGGGACAAGACGCAAAATCGAGAGAGATGTAATGGATTTGCCGCAGCCGGACTCGCCGACGATGCCAAGCACCTTGCCCTTGTCTACTGATAAGGTGACGTCATCTACGGCTCGAGCCACACCACTGTGGGTGGGAAAGGTTGTTGCGAGGTTCTGGATTTCTAAAAGTGCCATGGTCCTTAGCTTGACATGCGGTAGCGTATTTCTGATGATTTTAGACTATTGTCCCTCTTGCCTCCCAGGTTTCGGGTATAAATAGGTAAGGAGGCGCTAAATGTCTACAGATAGTTCTAATAACACCAGGGATATCTCGGTTTTGCAGCTCTTGACCAAACTGGTCAAAGAAACTGACAGGCTAGTCAGACTGGCTGATGATATCGATACCCATGCCAGCACTCCGCAGGCTAAGGCAGCGTTTAATCTAATTGGCTCAGAGGTTAGCAATATCCTGGCCATCATGAAGTCATCGCTTGATCCTTTATATAGACTGTATGACCTGGATCCAGGTATGAAAAATCTGGACAGAAACAGGCGCAATGCCACTATTAAAGACTTTACGGCGGCATCAGAAGCCGACGATAGTTATGATGAGCAAGCCCTATGGGATGACATCAAAGCCAAAGAGTGAGTCTTTTGCTTTATTGAATTGCCTGGGTGGCTTGAGCTAGTTGACGCTGGCTCTGACGATTGTTTTCGTAGTTTGCCACCATTTTGCTGAGATTGCCAAACCAGGGTTTGAAATGGTGCTGGCGCATCTCGCTGTAGGCTTGTCTATAACTCCAGTGATCCTGGGTGATGCGCATGATACCGATAAGTAAGCCTGTGCGATCGGCGCCCTGACGGCAGTGCACATAGACTGGCTGATTGAGTGGATTGGTGGCGACATGCATAAACTGCGCCACTGTATTGATTGGTGGACAGCTAAAGGTCATCGGGATATGTACATAGTTAAGCCCCAGAGCCTTGGCATCGGCTTCTTCAGCCATGGTGCCGACTCCGGTCATGCGCAAGTCGATAATCGTTTTGACACCGTTTTGGGCAAGCTTTGCTACACCGGCTTTGCCCGGGGCTCCACCGCGCCAGATGTGTTGATTGACCAAGGCAAAGTTGGGGATTGCTTTAGCTAGCGCCGCTTTGTCAAACTGCGGCTCATGAGCTATCTCTGGATCATGCAAGGTTGACGCTTTGGCATCGTCGGCAGTGGCAGGCTCCTGGGTGGCTCGAGCAATAGCCTCTTTGTTGGCGGAGTTAAGCAAGGCTTGCTCAACTACCGGACCGTTGATAAATTCTGGAGCTTGTATTGGCTTGGTGCTGGCCTGGCGCAAAAACGCGGCGCGCTGACTGGCTCTTCTGGCGTCGAGCTGAGGTGTTTTGACCTCAAGGGCGCTCACTGGTGATGCAAACAAGACTGGCGTAGCGATAGATGCAGCAGTTAGAACAAGAGAGACAAGACCTGTCTTGCGGGAGAGCAGGCTAGTCCTGTCTCTAGTATCAGATACGGTGCTGCTAGTTTTTACAGCTGTTGTCACTAATGCTTTCATATAATTTCGGACAGCAGTTTTCTTAGACTTGTTCCGAACTGCCAGAACTTTATTACCGTTAACACACCCGATTATGGTATCACCTTTACTACTTTACAATCAAGCGAAATGCAGCAATGGTTTGTTGCCTGACCGCCCGTGTATATGCTCTTGGAATCATCCTTTGGGACTAGGCAGCGGCATTGGTTTATACTCATCTTGTGGAATTTAACAACGAGTACAGAAAGTTTGACTATGGCAGTGCAAAAAAGCGCAGTCGTCGCATCATCCTTTTGCTTAGAGTTTTATTTAAAGAATTTCGTGGGTTTCTTATTGTCCTTGCTTTAGCAGTGAGCACATCGATATGCATGCTCTATTTTTTCTATCCGCGCAATTTACTGCCTAACGGTGCGATGACACTGGCTCAGGCCGGCTATTACACGCTGTTGATGATTTTCTTTGAGAGTCCTCTGACTTATGTAGAGGACTTGCATCTGGCTCCACTGTTTTTTATTTTGCCGATTGTCGGTCTGGTCACAATTGCCGAGGGTGTGGTGCACCTTGGTAATTTACTCTTTCAGCACAAACGATACTCAAAGGAGTGGCAGGCAATGATTGCTAAAACCATGGAAGACCACGTGGTAGTGTGCGGTCTCGGCAATGTTGGCGTGAGAGTAGTGCAACATCTGCGCCGCTTTAACGAGCAAGTAGTTGCCATCGAATCTAATACCGAAGCCAGATTTGTGGCCGAGGTAGCAAGCTATGATGTGCCAGTACTATTTGGCGATGTGCGCGATACCGCTGTACTCTCCAACGCCTCAATCGAAAAGGCCAAAGCGATAATTGCTGTCACCGACAATGATCTGGCCAATCTCGAAGCCTCACTGACAGCCAGAGAACTCAATCCAAATATCCGCGTTGTAATCAGGATGTTTGATCAAAACCTGGCTAAAAAAGTAGAAAAATCTATGGGTATTCAAGGCGCTTATAGCTCCTCTGCTCGCTCTGCCAGACTCTTTGCCCAGGCTGCTATCAGTGGCGACATCATTGACTCTTTTGAGTTTGGTGGGACAGTCATCAATGCTGTGCAATTGCCTGTGGAAGCATCGGGTAGTCTTGTTGGTCTTGATGTCGATCATTTACGCAGCGGCTACGAAGTGACAATCCTCTGCCACGAAAAAGCAGACGGTACTGTGGATTGGAACCCAGCCCCGACTAACAGACTCGAACTGGGCGATAAACTGCTGATAATGACTGATCGTGACGGTTTGAAGCGATTGAAGCCGCTTTCGGAACGGGCCTCGTCCGTGCAAACAAAGCAATAACTAGTAACGGCTAATTGTCAAGATGTTTCAATTTTGAAACGAGCCGTAACATGGCTACAAAGTACAACTTGGAAAGTATGTTTATGGGTAATCTAAGGTAAGTCTTAGAGCAGACTGTCACCCACCGGAATGTCTCTCAGCGGACCAGCTCATTTAAATCGCTTTTGCGGATTTATTTTGAGCTGAAGCCTCCATAAGGCATTTGCTGATAATTTACGCCCGGGTATCTCGTTACAGTCTCCAGGAACTATAACTATAAATGTTTGGTATCAAACTCAACGACGACCTAAGCGATGAGAAACAACTAGCCAGATTGGCGCGCAAAATCGCCGCCAGTATGACGCGTCCGTGGACCATCATGGAAGTCTCTGGAGAGCAGACACAGGTCATGCTCAAGCACGGTTTGTTTGAGATGTTGCCGCCTGAGCTAAACATAGTGCATGGTCCTGGCTGTGCTGTAGCATCGGTGCCAGTACACATTTTTGATAGAGCGATAAGCATCGCCCAGGAGCCAGATGTAATTTTTTGCGCACCAGCAGATCTCTTGCGCCTCCCTGGGTCCGCTAAAGACTTGTTAGAGGTCAAAGCACAGGGTTTTGATGTGCGTGTCGTCTACAGTCCGATTGATTGTGTAGGCATAGCCAAAAGCAATCCAGACAAGCGTGTAGTCTTATTTGATGTGGGCTTTGAGAGCACAGTACAAGCCGACGCACTGGCTGTGTGGCAGGCCAGACGCCACAATGTCGACAATTTCTTTTTGCTCAGCTATCACGCTAATTTGCCACCAGTTGTATCAAGCATTTTGCAAGGTGGTGGCGCCACCATCAATGCTTTACTTGGTCCGGGGCAGACCTGCTGTATCACTGGCTTTGAAGCATATGAAGACTTAAGCGAACGTCATAGTGTGCCGGTCGTTATCACTGGCTTTGAGCCGGTCGATATCCTGGAAGGCATCCTTAAGGGCATCAATATGCTCGAATACGGCAAAGTAGCCGTAGAAAATCAGTACAAGCGCGCCGCCAGCCGTGTTGGCAATCTTGAAGTGCGGGCTTTGATTAGTGAAGTATTTGAACAAACCGAGCGCGACTGGCGTGGTATCGGAGTCGTGCCGCAGGGCGGTTATAGCCTCAAGGCAGACTTTGCTGCTTATGACGCTCATAAAGCCTTTGAGCCTGCTGAGCCATGCTCGAGCGATGTAGTTGGTTGTATCTCAGATCAAATTTGGCGTGGTGCTAAAAAGCCCAATGATTGTCCGCTTTTTGGTAAGACATGCAAACCTGATAGTCCTCAGGGTGCCACAATGATTAGTGCTGATGGCACATGCGCTGCTTATTTTAAGCACGGCAAGCGCTAACTAAGGGACGTTGCCTCTAAATAGTGCACCGAGTATGCCCATCACAACGATGATTGATACCGTGGTTTTGACATCAAGTTTTTGAGTTTTGCTCAAGCCAACAAAGTTTAGATAGGTGCCATAACCGAGCGCCACTATCGTGCCGAGTTGAAACTGTGCTATGCCAAGAAACGCTATCAGTATCGGGGCTTTGCTAAAACAAAGCACACGCAGTGTGGAATTGAAATTGCCTTTGCCACCGAGTTTGTCAAAGGCGAGACTGACTATTACCGCACCAAGAATGGTGGAAATAAGGCTCATGATCAAATCGGCAAATAGTGGTTTGAGGCTAAACGAAGTGACGCAGCGAGCTAGTGAAGCGATTAACTCGATTACCAGAAGAAATATAAGCGGCTCTGCCATAGGTCCCACAGGGGGCATCTTGGCAAAAAAGCCTTTGGGATCTGTGCAGATAGTTTTGGCAATCAGTAAGTTATAGGCAATCAAACCAAAGATGTCTTGTTTGCTTATTTTAAAGCTCGAGGCAATGGGCTCTTCGGCCTCTCTGGAGGTGGAGCCTTTGTTGTAGAGACCGGCTGCTCTTAGTGCGGCGGCTCCGCGGGAGAGCTGGGGCTGTGCCACTGTATCCAGTGCATCACTGAGGGCTGATTGGCGAGAGCCTGGCTGTCCTGCTGCGCCTTGATTCGTTGCAGCTGGCTGCACAGTAGGCAATACTTTGGGTACTGGTACTTCTGTGGCAGCAGCGGCTTCTGCTAATTTTTCTTGCCAGACCGAGGGTTTGGCTGGCGCTACGCTTTGATTTTGTTCGCGCGCTTTTTGGGCAAATCTGATTGCTTCTTCGTATTCTTCGGCAAATAGCTCAAACTGGGGCTCCGAGCTTGATGCCCAGGGCTTGTTGGGATCCTGTCCAGTGTTTATCACAGGTGGAGTTTTAGGGACAAAATCTTTTGATTCGTATTGACCAGCCATATTGGGGGCGCGGCCGGCATCAGAGCCCGCATAATTGGTTGATACCGCCCTTGGTGTGGGCTGATATTGTTGTTGCTGCGGTCTCACTCCTGGCGCTTGACCCTGAGATTGGGCTGGGTTTGCGTTTTGGACTTGGTTTGGGTTGGGGGCTTGATTGATGCTCTGAGCGCTGCGAGCTGCTTGCTCCTGTGCTAACTGATCGGCTGATTTGGGTTGCAATTGCCACTGTTGTTGTGCCTTTTGCCAGACTTGTGCTTGTTGATTTTTTAGCGCCAAAGCCTGGGCATTGGCGGCATCTTGAGCGCCATTGTTTAGCGGTTGATTGAGTGTATTGTCCTGACTGTAATTATATGGCTGGCTCTGAGGCTGCATTGGCGCGGCATTTGCTGGCTGATTTTGACCCTGTGCATAAGCCTGACTCTGCATTTGAGCTGGGTTTTGTAATTGTGCTTGATTTTGTGGTTGAGCCTGGCTCTGCGCCTGTCCTGGATCTTGGGCTTGTCTAGGATCTTGAGCCTGTCTAGGATCTTGAGCTTGTCCTTGAGCTTGATTTTGTCCTTGATTTTGAAATTGGGGCGAGCGCTGGGGTGTATATTGTGGCGCCAGTTGAGGCTCTTGAGGGCCTTGCTGTGACTGATATTGATACTGATAGGGCAGCATCTGGCTCATTGGCTTTTGCTGCGAAGGTGGCTTTGGCGGGAGCTTGAGTTGTGGTATCTCAGCCGATGGTGCTGGCAGTCCCGGTGCTGGCTGTGGCTGATAACCAGGCTGCGGCATCGGCTGCGGCATCGGCTGTGGCATCGGCTGCGGCATCGGAGCTGGCTGAGGCTGATAACCAGGCTGCGGTATCGTCTCTGGCATCTGAGGCGGCTGTGTTGGGTAACCAGCTTGAGGCATTTGCTGCGGTATCAAACCAGGATGTGCAATCTGACCTGGTTGATGTATCAAACCAGGCTGTGGTATCTGAGCAGGTTGATGCATCTGAGCCGGTTGAGGCATATGCTGCGGCATCTGTCCTGGCTGAAGTTGACCATAGACATGAGGTATAGGCTGCGCCGTTGGCTCGATTATTGGCTCACCAAAACCCTGTGGTTGTATTGGTGCAGCACCTGTCTGAGCCGCTAGATTGGCTAATTGCTCTTGGGCAAAAGATGTATTCACGACAGGTTGAGTGACTGGCTGTCCAAAGCTATGAGGCTGATAACCAGGTACGCTAGAAAACAAGTCTGGCGATTGACCTGTCTGTCCCCATTGCAAACCAGCCGCTGAGTTTTGAGCAGGGTTTTGTGATGGATTTTGTTGAGGAGCAGGGTAAGGGTTTTGCTGAGGACCAGCCAGAGGATTTTGCTGAGGACCTGGGACAGGATTTTGTTGAGGACCAGCCAGGGGATTGCCTTCTTGTGGGGCATAGTTTGGTCGCGGGTTGCTCGGACCTGGCGCATTTTGAGCCGGCGCCTTTGGCCCAGTGTGCTTGTCGTTTTCGTCCGGCATGGACCCACCCTAAAAATGATGCCTGATCAACGGAGCTGATATCAAAGAGCTTAATCTATCAGCGTGTCAACATTGTGTCTATTTTATATACCCATAAAAGACCTAATCGGCAGCACTGCCGTCTGGTTTGAGTATCTGGGCTTGTATAAGTTTACGTCTTAATTCCGGCAAGGCCAGGGTCGCCGCCAATTCGCCGGCTTCGAGCGCCCGTCTGCCGTCTCGGCCCTTTCTGGAAATCAGTGAGATTTTGTCCACATTGGGGTGGATGATAAAGTCGGCGGCCTCGCACTGAGGCTTGTCGATAAAGTTAAGCTGAATTTGGACCACCCTAGTAGGCACAGAGCCAGCCGCTCTAAACTGATGCAGGGGGGCTTTTTCGAGGCGCTCGTCAACATTTACGGCAATGATAAAATCTCCGCCCATCTCCTTTGCATGGGTGACAGGCACATTTGCCAGTACACCGCCATCGACATAGAGCTGCTCGCCTATCTGCACTGGTTTGCGCAGACCGGGCACGGCAGAGCTTGCCTGCAATGCTTGTCCGAGATTGCCTTTAGTCAACCTGTAGGTCTTACCATCAACAAGATTGAGCACAACTGCGGCAAAAGGCAGGTGTAGGGACTCAATGCTCTGGTCGTCCTTTTTGACCAGGCTGTTGACATAATTGCGGAATTTTTTGCCACGATAAAGTCCATCATAGGCATGATGACCAAGTAGTCGCGGCGCCACCATTACTGGTGAAACAGCCAAACGCACACCCAAAGGTACAGTCATAAATGTACGCATAAGTGTGCCGTCGTCAAACTTGGCAGCAAGCTCATCTAACGGCACGCCGGCATCCCAGAGTCCGCCAACTATTGAGCCCATGCTGGTGCCCACGACAATATCTATAGGTATGCCAGCCTGAGTCAAAACCTTTAGCACACCCACATGGGCGGCACCGCGCGTACCACCACCACCAAGGGCGAGTGCGACACGTGGATGACTTTTGGTGACGCCAGTGCTCAATGGCTTTGGCTTGAGACCATCCGGAAGAGTGGGTTGGCTTTGATCTTCCAGCCGAGCTTTGGTCTGGTCTTCACTAGTTTCGGTTGGTAGTCCTGTTTCTTTTTCGGTTGCTTTATCAACAGCCTTTTCTATTTCCTTTTGTACTGCTTGTTTTTTTTCAACTTCTTTGAGCTCATCAGCTTTGGCTTTTTCCAGAGCTTTATATACTTCTTTGTCTCGTTCCAGGGCTTCCTTTTCGCCTTGATCAGGTACTGTCTCGGCCTCAGCGGTATCAGTATTGGTATTAAGCGGTTTGAATTGTTTTACTGACTGTATTGCCCCTGGTGGTGCAGTGTTGGGGATTGATTTAGTGACATCACTGGCAGTAGCAGCGTCTTTGCTGTCTGTAGCTGCATAGGCTGCAGCCTGAGAGATCAAAAGGGTGGCTATGAGAGCCGTGAGGCTGACAAGTGATAATGTCTGGGCTGCCTTCATAGCGTTGTTCTCCGCATATCTTGCGTCTATACCAAAATTAATTCTAACAGGAATGATGATGTCAGGAGTAAATCAAGAAACATTTCAAAAGTGATTGATGTCACTTGTGAGGGTGAGGATATGAGGGTCTCAAAGTGAAGAAGCTTAATTCGTTGCCACAAATCACCGATCTCTTGAATACTTGCGAGGACTTATTTCGTATTGCTCTAGAGGCACTTGTCATGCATAATATCTTCGTGCCAGGAGCCCAGCTTGCGATGTGCAAAGTCCACTGTTCATCACATATACACCAGGCTCCACAATCGAGGTAACACAATGTCAGCCAGGGCCCTTATGAGAGCCACCGACCCTAGTGTCGGTACAAATATTGGTAAGACTTCAGTAATTGCCGTTAAATTTGCCGGCAAAGAGCGCAACGATGATGAGCCACCCACTATCAGTGAGTCACAGTTAGCGGCAGGCTATCGCTCATTGATGCGTGATGAGACTCTAGCTGGTCGCCAGCTCTCCCGCACATTCCGCAATGGTGAGCTTGAGGCTACAAACTCCCGCATCCGTATGGTCAAATCCCTCAGACAAAAAGAGTCGTGGCTTATTTGGCGCGATATGGTGCGTGATTTTGATCGTTCTTTTGGTACTCTTTTGCAGAGATTAAGTCCATCGCTCTGGTTTAGAGATCAAAAAGTCGAAGAAGTCGGTATCGATCTCACCAAGTAACAGAGCCAATTGACTGAGCTAGATAATCAAATAAAGCTATCAAATAAAACCGCTGTCTCAGGATGGCGGTTTTTTACTAGGTTTGTGGCTTATCGACAAATGGCTTAATGCCGAGCTGGTCATCAAATATAAGTTTGTCTACATGCAGCGCCTCAGGGCTAACCTGTAAATCACCGCTAAATGGTGCGCCAAAAAGTATAACCAGGTATAAATTGAGTGATATCAAAAGCGATACCATCACAGTCATCATCACCTGCACTTTGAGGCTCTCGATACCAAAAAAATAAGTAAAAACTACAGTGACTATGCCACCAAGGATGAGGACAAACCATTCCACACTGGGCACACCGTAGCTGGCAATGTTGGTCCTGGCGCGGCGATTATCCCAGACCTGGAGCGCTTCTTGCACCAGTATCGGATAGATTGCTTTTTCGTTTTCAGTGACAGGTTCGTATTGCTTGACTTTGTTAATCAGTCTCACTACATCGCGGCGCGCATCAGGGCAAATTCTGCCTCGGGACATATCTTCCCATTCTTTGTCCAGTACTTCATTTACATAGTCTGAGCAGAGCTTACGTACCTCAGTATTAAAAGGTGGGCGACAAGTCTCACTGAGCAAAAATACATCAGCCAGACTGTTAGCCTCTTGCTCCACTACAGCGCGCGCGGTCTGAAACTTAGTCATCGAGTCGACAACCACAAGTCCCAGTAGCACTGCATACATGGTGCCAACGACTGAGAGCAGATAGCCGCCTACTTCGTGGCATTTGCGCAAGTTGTCCAGGTGAATATAACGGCGCACTGCCAGGAGCCCGGCAACTGACAAAAATGCCAAACCGATTATAAGTGCTGCACCAACCCAATAGTTATCTAAGTCCATACGCTTAAGTTTGGACTAAGTCGGTAATTTGAGCAAGTGAGCCTTAAGCCCGCTAATAGTCCTTTAGCTGAACAGTCTGTGGGAAGCATCCATAATCAAATCATAGAGATGCGCCAGCTCGTCGTGAGCCACTGTCAGAAGGAAGACCAGTGCAAAGGTTATGACTACTAGATAAAAGAGGAATGTTGCCATGGGATGTGTTTGGTTGGGGTCGCCTGTACTACGTCTATAGTATCTTGCCAAGTGGTTTAAGGCGTGGTTAAGAGTGTACTGAGTTGTTATAAAAGTCGTTAATCTTGGCTCTGTGAGAGCGCTTTAGTCTTTTGTCTTTAAGGCATGATGAAACGGACTTAGTGTTTGTGCCGTTTGCGGAGATTGGCTCTAATGCTTATGATCGCATTGACTGTGGTCGGCGAGGTTGGGATTGTTATGCACATGCCCAAGAAAACTACCGGTTGTCAGCTTGCGATTGAGCAAGTGAGTTAAGACCAAAATTAGGTTGCCGACGGCTATCAAGACCAGCTCTGACTTATCTGTGACCAGTGTGCCACGACCAAATGCCACCGCTCCCAAAAATAGCAAACCGAGAGTCAGTCCCACCAGGGCGATTGGCTTTTTGTGGCGGAAATAACCAGGCACAATGGCAAAAATGGCAAAGCCGACAATCAAGATAATGAGTACGTTTTCGACCCATTCCTCTTGCAAAAAACTCAGATTAAAGCCCAGAAAAGGCACCGTGGCAATGATTACTGGCATTGCCAGACAGTGAATGAGGCAGGCGATAGAGGCAAAAATGCCCAGATTGTCGAGCGAAAGAATAGCCTTGTCCTGCCCCAGGTCTGGTGGGTCGGGGACATCTTTTTCTACATGCTTTAGCTCAGAAGATTCGGTCATTGGGCGAAACCAGCGTATTGAAACCAGTTAAAACGATTTTGACCCGGGGGTAATACTTTGATTTGTACCACTAGTGGACGCCAGCAGTGCTTTTGGTTTGGGGCTTGTCGCAGTCCTGACAGACACCAAACAGCTCCAACAAGTGGCTTTTGATTCTAAAGCCATGTTTGGTGCGGATGTTTTCTTCGATTTGCTCTACCAGGCACTCATCGAGGTGCACGCTCTTGCGGCATTTTTCACAGACCAGGTGGTGGTGATGCTCGCCGGGGTGGACCATCTCATAGCGGCGCTCGCCATCGCCCAGTACCACTTCCTGGACCAGACCCTGGCTCACTAGCGACTCAAGAGAGCGGTAGACAGTGGTCAAACCAGGACACTTAGTGTCGTCAGCGCGCATCAGCCCGTATATGTCCTGGGCACTGCACAGCTCGTCAAAACGCTCCAGATACTCCAGGACCTTTTTGCAGCCTTTAGTTAGCTTGATATTGTCGGTGTTAGGAGCGAGGGTGCCGTGTTGATGGTCTGCCATAGTCTTTGTGTCTAAGTGGATTTGTATATTAAGGATACCAGGCCTCAGCCTGTGGCGCTTCCGGGCACTCCCGGAATCCATAATCAGTTATGCAATCAATTATGAACGATCGTCGGGATAATATCCCAATAAGTAGTATCTACCATTGGCTCAAACTGGCAATCAGGCAGAGCTTTTTTAAACCTGGCTTTATCTGCCTCGCTCCAGCCATTTTTGTCCAATATGAGATGCTTTAGCGAAGGCATTTTGGCAAAAATTGCCAGTGAGTCGGGCTTGAGCTGGCTGCGTCTGATGCGCAGAGTCTCAAGTCCTTTGATTTTGCTGACTAGCTCCAGTTGTTTGTTATCTGTGTTTTGAGCCACCAGCCAAAGCTCTTTGAGTTTTTTGTGTCGCGGTAGCTGAGCGAGCAAGACTTCGACATCGGAGATGCGCTTTAGCTTGAGGGTGGTTAATTTATCGAGGAGGGTCATGCGAGCAACCACTGATCCTGAGACTTTGGGATTGCAAAGCCCGAGGGATTTGAGACCAGGCAGTCTGTCGATAAAATACAGATGCTCGTTGGAGAGGTCGCTTTCATCCCAGTCTTGGTGATTGGGCATGGCCTTTGTCAGTGAGTTAAAAAAGCTCAATTCTTCCAGTCTTGTCCAGTCTCTTAGTATCTTGATGGCCTTCATTGGATCGACAAAGAGGCACTCAACACCAGTGATATCGTCTTTGCCAAAGTTTTCCAGTATTTGTGGATCTTTTCTCTCTGTATGATGCAGATAGATAGTGATTTTGTCATTTTTGCTAGCAGGCACCATCGACACAGCCGCGATTGGTTTGTCGTCTCCCACTTTTATGTAGCCAATTAAAATATCGTCGGGAAATGAAAAGCCCATGACGTTGGACTCCTGTCCAAAGTCTGAGAGCTTCCATCTGCCTTTAGTCAAAAAAGACGTAAAACGCTCACCAAATGTGTGCTCTTGCATGCCAATCATCAGCATGTTGTACTGCTTAAGTTTGGTGATTTCGGCATCACCGGCACCAAGGCTTTTAAGGACTTTGGTTGGCACAAGTTCTTCAGCGGCAATTTTATTCATTGGCGAACTAAACTGTTCGCCTTGTTCAGTAATGTCCAGGGCGTATTCAGATACGCTTTTGAGTTTGGACTCCTGGAGCTGATGATCTTTACTGTCAATACCTGTCTGCGATTTGTCTGGGTTTTGAGCAGCAAGAGCCAGCGTCTTAGTGTTACTTTTAGTTGGTTTAAATGTCATGCTCAATGCCCATGTGCCCAGGGCTAATATGATGGCAATGCTAGATGTGATGGCAATTTTGATTTTGCGCGAGCGGGCTTTGTTTTTTACTGAGTCAGGATCATCAGCCTTGTCCACGTCCATATCATCAAAGTTGCGTCTCTTAGCGAGCGTCGTCTGACTGCCGGTGGTGGGGCGCCCCTGGGTTGTGCGCACTATGATTGACTTGCCGTCGCGGACGCGCTCTAGATCGTGTTTGAGCTGCTCCATGGTTTGATATCTGTCGGCAGGATTTTTGCTCAGCATCTTTAGCAGGGCGAGCTCAAGAGCCTCGGGAAACTCTCTGTCTGGTGCACGACTGGATAGTGTCGGTATCTCTCCAGTTTGATGCAGCATAAAAGTCTCAAGAGCGGAGTTGCCTTGGAACGGTGGTGCTCCAGTCAGTGCCTCAAAAAAGGTACAGCCAAATGAATAAATATCTGAGCGCTCATCGACTTTTTTGCCATCGCACTGCTCAGGGCTCATGTAGTAAGGTGTGCCAAAAATGAGTCCAGTAGCTGTCTGGCTCTGAGTATTAAAACCAGCCTGGGAGAGTCTGGCAATGCCAAAATCGACGAGTTTAACGTTGACTTTTCCCTGGCGATCCATGCCCAACATGAGGTTGGAAGGTTTGACGTCTCGGTGGATAATACCGTGGCTGTGAGCCGATATTAGAGCTTCCGCTACCTGGATAAAGAGGTCGATTACTTCATCCACTGTCATAAGCGTGGAGCGGCGAATGAAAGATTCCAGGGTATCGCCAGAGAGTAATTCCATGACATAAAACGGGTACTGATTGGAATCAATACCCATGTTGTAGATGCTGACTATGCCGGGATGATTGAGCCTGGCTAGAGCGCGCGCTTCGGATTGAAATCTATTCCAGGACTCAGCCTCTAGCTCGCCGCCGGTGAGGATTTTGATGGCAAAGGGCTGTCCTAAGACCATGTGTTTGCAGGCGTACACAGTGCCCATGCCGCCCCGTCCGAGTAGTCTCGTAAGGAGGTAGTTGTCGCCGATAATCTCGCCGGGCTGATAATGTTTGCCTGGTATCTGAGACGTTGTAGCAAGAGTCTGGTCGCCCCTGGGGTTACCATATTGCAAATGTACCGCTCCAGGGTTGCTGCTAAAGTCTGCCGTAAGGTCGGCAGGCTTGCGATTGTCTACGTAGCGGGTTTTGTCTTCTGGGGTCAACATTGGATCTCTGTAGTCTTATCTATGTCCTACCCAGGCAGGCGAGCAAAGACCTATCTATTTAGGTTAAGTCTCTGACTGCCATAATAGCTTTATCTTTGTGGCAGATTAGTGTCAGACTGGCTCGGGGAGCGTGGGTCGATGATTTGGGAGTCCCGGGTGGTTACGGGCAGAGCGTGTGATACATTGAATACATGTATTACACCAGTGTTGAGAAGCTCGCTATGTCTACTTCTTTCCGATTACCTGATGATATCGAAAAGCGCCTAGAGGCTTTGGCTAGAAAGACTGGGCGTACTAAGTCTTACTATATTCGCGAAATGATTCTCGAAAAGATAGACGATCTCGAAGACTATTATCTAGCCGCAGATCGCGCGGAGCGCATTCGTCAGGGGCGACAGAGTGTATCAAGTTCTAAGCAAGTGAGAGAAGAACTTGGTTTGGAAAGTCGTTTAGATTCATTTGGTTTGAAGAGTATCGCAGAGGCGTTGCAGTAATTCCTGCTTGTGGTAAGCATTGTCACTGTGCATTGTCCAGATCCTCAGGCACAGTAATCATGAACTCCTGATCAAATCTGCCGCCCGCTACTAGTGCTCGCTTACCGGCCCCCAGGTCAAAGCTCTCTCGATCTAACAAGTGATACCAGCTATGGTTGTGACGTTTGGCGAACCATAAAAATAGCCTTTTGGTTTTGACGCTATTGCAGTCTCTTAGGAGTATGTTTAAGGCGTTGGGTCTGAGATTGGATAAGCTCTCCATAACAGCATCCACCTGATGAAAAGACTCTTTCATCGGTAGTTCGTCAATGAGTTCTAGTATCGCTCGCTCAGGAGTGGATAACCGCAAAGAATTGATTGAGTTTGCCCAAATGTGATTTGAAAAGCTTGCTTTTTTGAGTGATTCTTCTGTATCGCTTTTAGATGCGTCAGTCTTAAACAGTTTGCCTGAGTGTTGAATGAAAGTTGCATTGGCGCTGACACTATTGAGCCAGTTTGGAATTTTATAGTTAGAGTAGAGGTGGATTTCTTTAGTATTTGATAGTGAGAGGTAATGCGCAAATCCCTGTGCATCAAGTGCGCTGCGCCCTCCGACAGTAATAGGTAGCTCCAACAGCATTTGCAGAGAGAGCACTATTGATTCCCAACTGTCTTGAGCAATCAAAGTGCTATTCCTTCTGTAGAGCCCTCTGATTGGGGATTTCAACCAATTGCTTTTGACATACTTTGCTATTAGTTGCCTGCTAAATCCTTTGTTTTGAAGCCATTTGATGTCGACGAGTAGTCCTTCCGGCAAAACCTCAAGCAAATAGTTTAATTTAGTTTTGATTTGTATACTCATGGTTGTCATTATAGCGCTTGGATAAACTATGGGTTTGTTTCTAGTGGTTTTTGTATACTTATGGTATACAAAAATAGCCAAAAATAAACTAAGACGTCATTGATTCCCTTGATTGTCTGGTTTTGGCATTAAATCAGTCGCTTGCTGCATCGCCGCCAGCACTGGCTTTTGCGTTAGCCGTGAATATATTGCCGTTGAAGATAGTGATTTGTGTCCCAGTGTCTTGCCGATGATGGCAGGGCTGGCGCCCTGTATGGCCATGTAGCTCGCCAGTGTGCGCCTGAGATCATGTATGCGTAGATCCTCAACTCCAGCATCGCGACAAACTCTAGCCCAGGCCTTGCGTGGTGAATTGAGATGAGCACCAGGTATGCGAGGGCTGGGAAAGACCCAGTCGGTGGGGGAAGGGGTGTTGAGTTGTGCGTTTTTGTTGGCTTGTCTCTTACGCAATAGTGCAACTGCTTCATCTGTCAGGCTCACCACATGTGGTGCACCGTTTTTGGTCATAGGTATACGCCACATTCTTGTTTCTAGATTTATCTGTGACCACTGCATCTTAAGGACATGGCCGCATCTAGCGCCTGTATAAAGGCACATCCAAAAGAAGTCTCTAAGCACTTCATCTTTGAGATTGTTAAAAGCTTTTGCTACTCGCTCGAATTCTTCTCCAGGTTGGATGAAGCGATCACGAGACTGCATGGGGAAGCGGTCAATGCCCTTGGCTGGATTGTTGCCAACAAAGTACTCACTCTTAATCCCCCAATTAAAGATGGCGCGGATGGTGTCATGGCATCGGTTGGCACAATACACTCCACTGGTCATAGCCAGGTCATTTACCCAGTGCTGGATATCAGCCCGTCTGATAGAGCAAGCCAGTGTCGTGCCCCAGTGTTTTGCAAAGTGCCTGTTGTAATTCTCTAAAAGCTCCTTGTGATCTCTCGTGCGCGATTTTGCGTACTGCTGGTAGTAAAGGTCGAACAGTAAACCAAAAGTAATCTGCGTTGGGTCAGTGGTCTTGACTATGAGATCTTCAGATTCGATGTTTTGAGATTTTCTGGCAAGCTGGGACTTCCTGGGGACTTGAGAATTCAGAGGTCCTTGGTCCTGTGACTGGGGCTGAGCCAATTGACTAGCTGTGACAGTTGCCCGCTGGCGGGCTTCTGCCACTGTCATCTCAGGGTATTTACCTATTAATACAGTCTGGCTTATCCCTCCTATCAATAGATCTATGCCAAAGGTCATCGAGCCATCACTAGTTACAATCAGGACCAAGGCAGGCTCCTGGCGGTCTCGGTAGATTTTTATCCCCTTAGATGGTGGTTTTATGCGGCTAATGGTCGCCGCCCTTAATAACAGGACGGCAGAAGGCTCTGATACCGGGGCTTGGACTGTTGTTTCAGTGCGCGATGGTGGTTTGGCTCGTGTAGACATGTTTACTCCAGGGCTTTTAACCCGATGCGGCGCTGTGGCACCTCCTGCTGCTAAATACGAAATCAAGTGGATTAAAGTTCAAATATTTGTCTAAAGTCTGTAAACACTGACCCGCCAAGCTCTGGACTAAGAGTGCCTTCGTGATACACTGAAATTCGTCCGGGCGGTTAGCTCAATGGTGGAGCACCTCGTTTACACCGAGGGGGTTAGGAGTTCGAGTCTCTTACCGCCCAAGTCTTTCAGGGTTTTGCAAAGTTCGGTTCCGTAATCGGTTCCGTAATTAAACAAAGCCCAAGTTGATAAGAGAAATCAAACATAAACTTCTCCGTGAGTTGTTTATGTAGGTTAATACTGGAGTTGCGGTAGCAATTGCTCAGTTTCTAATAACGCATGTAGGACTTGTCTCTATTTTTGCGAAAAGGCACCACTAGTGGTTCACTTGCTAGTAGCAAAGTTGACGACTTAGGCGAGTGGGTATTCCATTCTCAAATAGATTGCTCTCTCTAGATGAGTTCCCTCAAAATCCAGAAACAGTCCAACTCGATTGTATTAGCAGTCAACTGTCCATTGGTCATTATTTTGCTGTAGATACTCAGATGCTCAGCTCAACTCTCTAGCACTTACAGATAGGAATTGTAGGCAAGACTTGGCCATACTGTTTGCGTCCTTTCATTTTTACAACGCCAATTTAATCCAGATTTGGTAATTCAGCTTTGATAGTTTGCGTGACTTCAATCAGTGCCTGCACCATATATGGTAGCATCTGTTCTCGGGGTATTTGCGTGGCGTCCATGCAGACCCAGTAATGTGTTCAAAGATCCTCTGCATCATCAAACTTCGACAATATCAAAACACCTCGTAGTTCTTCAAGAGCGTTACCGCCGTTCGCCGATTTGCCACCACGCGAGTACGTATGCCTGACTCATCACATTGAAATCTTCCTCATCGAGCAATAACTCGACAAATTCTTCAGCGTCTAGACAGTCTCGGCGCAACAGTGCAACCGCTTGATCTATGTCGTCCGGAACCTTGCGCAGCCCCTCTACGCGTCGAGCCCGTTGCAGCTCCCTCACCGTTTTGTCTTCTTCCGCCATGGGCTTTCTGCCTTATCACTTCTTTTTGTCTCGAAGATTTTTAAGTTGCTCCTGAAACAGCTGGTCATTTCCTACTTCGCCTGATTCGGCCGGCAGCGTAGCATTGCCAGTTTTGCTGGCATCGTCCTTAATTACTTCGGAACGCGGAATGAACTCCCTGAGATACTCGACTGTTCGCTTGAGTTCGTTGCGCTCATAGGAGACGAAAATCTCAGTCCAAGTCATGGTCGGACTCTTGAGGCGCTTCTTGATGTTGCGCACAGCCTCCTCAAGGACGCGTTCTCCGAGTTCTTCGTGATCGGACAGAAATTCGCAGATGAAGTCATCAGGGTGCTTGGCCACAACGGAGCTTTGTTTGAGTTGGCTATCTGGGAAGTCTTTAAGGTTCGCGGTTACTATGATGCTTGCAGTGCACTCGATCGCCGCTGCCAGAACGTGGCGATCATTAGCGTCAGGCAAAGACAAGCTTTCGATGCGATGCTCATACCCTGTGACGAGCGGCTCATAGCCTTCAAAGGCACCATCCATAAGCTTGCGTGTTACTGCAAGGGCTTCCGGTTTGATGTCAGTTCTCTCTTCTAGAAGATTGCTGATCCACTCTTCATGAATTTTGTCCGTCCATTTTGGTCGAAAGAGCTTGTTGCGGTGAGACAAAACTCCCAACTCCATTAAAAGATCTCGCAAAGGTGCCGGAAACAAAACACACGCGTCGTAGACGACTACGCAATTTCTATCCATCAGAAAACCTAATACCCCAAACCGAGTTCTTGTGCCTGCGCCACCAGGCTATCCATGGCTGTTTGCCTTTTTGCATCAGCGAGTTGCTGATACTTCATAAGGTCTTCGTACCGCACCCTTCTGTAGCGACCCACAGTTCTACAGGGGATTTTACCGTCGTCCAACAACTTCACAAAATAAGGTCGTGACACGTTGAGCAGATCGGCTGCTTCTTGCGTAGTCAACTCCGCATCGACGGGAATGAGCATCACGGCTCTTCCGGCTGCCATTTCCTCCAACAGTTCGGTTAATGCAATGAACATGCTTTTGGAAAGTTTGATTTCCATACGCTTGTTGTCAATTACCAGCTTTGCCACATGGTCAGTGCCTTCGGTGTTGAGTTGAGCAATGTTTTTTGTAGATTCCTTTGCGAGTTGAATGTCCTCCAGGCTCGGCACTACTGGTTTCGTTTTTTTGTCCAATGTAGTGAGCGTCATAGTGAGTTCCTTCTTTTCATTTCGTTTGTTTAGTTGTTTTTGTTTTGTTTGTGGTTTGCAGATTTGATTTTGGCTCCAATCTAAATATACCACCTGGTCGAAATACTCGCAATGGTCGAAAACGTCAAAGCGGACGAAGCGCTCGCTGAGGTGCTACAGTTGGGCTTACCGAGCCATCGATCCTCAATCCCCGCCGAATGAGCTATTCTTCCTAAGATACTTTCTGGAATCATTCAGAATTTCCCCCGGACAGGAAACCAGGAGCATTGATTACCAGCCGCCAGTTACTGCTGTATCGGCTTCGAGTGTCGGTTCCAGAGTGTCCAGGAGTAAAGAGATATGCCACATTGCCTGCGCTCCATGTCTGTAGCTCCTGTTCTTGCTCGTGCGTGAGTTTGTAGCCAAAGGCTTCTAACATGAACCCAACTCTTTGGACTAGTGATTTAGATCGGTACGACGGCAAAAGGTCAATTATTTTTTGCACGCTAGCGCGCGCAGACGCTCTTCGGAAAATCTCAGGAATGTCAGAAATGCCACCACTGTATTCAGGTCTGTCGAGGACATCAATGAGGGTTCGCTCAACGCTGGCGACTCGCATATCTGGAGCCTTTGAACTATTTTGAAAACCGATGAAATTGCTGGCACTAATGTGAACGTAGTCGATCCTAACCGGCGGACCCTCGTGGATTCTTCCCCGCTTTTTGGTAGCCACAGTCACCGATTGGAAAACCTGTGTCGTCAACCCGTGATATTCAGCTGCTGAGCCAAAAGCTATAAAGCCATCCTTGCTGAGCTGTCCTGCTGCAACGAATTTATCTGCCGCCGGGTAAGGATCTAATCCGGTTCGTGCAGGCTGGAGCTGATATTTTCCTGGGCCTATCCGAACTAACCAGCCGGTCTCAACTAGCCGCGCGATCATTTTGCGCGCATATGAGGCAGTAATTTTGTAGAAGTCGACAAAATCACTGGTTGTAAGTATTTGGCGATTGTCTTCCTCTGCTTGCAGGATGATTTTGGACAGAACCGGACTTAGGCGCCGACCTGTCTCTCTAAAGCTTGGGGTGTCATCATGTGTCATCATCATTGTTAAATTAGCGTCTATTTCGCTACCAGGTTTGTATCGATTCGAGATGGGTTTTAAGTATGCTTAGATAATAGCATAAAACGCTACGGATATGGTAGCGTTTCGTGCGTTTGTGTAAGTGAAAAGTAAGGCGATTCCCTATAATCACGAGGGGCAATTGACGCTCGCTTGAATCAAGATTCGTCACCGCTGATCTTTGGCAAAATATCTAAAGTGCCCTAAGATTTAGATTTGAGGGACATCTTCTCCATCAGCAAGATGGCTTGTTCTGTAGCATCTTTGACCGCGGAGATATTTACTCTTTGATAGATCTGCGCGGCCTGCAGACTCTTGTGACCGAGGGCTGACATGACTGTCGCTGTATTTGATTGGTTCATCGACATGTAGCTGCCGAGCGAGCGACGGAGATCATGTATGCGCAGGTCTGGTACACCTGCTGCCACTCTTATCCTGCTCCACATTTTCTTGGGCTCCTGGATATGTTTGTTTGTTGGCTGGTGCGGCCTGCCTCCAGGGAAGACCCATGGATTTAATTCTCTTTGCTTTTCTCTTCTGATCAATATTTCGAGGGCTGGCTGGGATAGCGCGATGTTTAGTGCCGATCCATTTTTTGACTTGGGAATAATCCAGGATGAAAGATCCAGATGCACATGCTCCCAGCGCATTGTTTTGACATTGCCGCTACGAGCACCGGTATACAAGCAAATCAAAAAGAAGTCGCGCATACGATCATCGCCACAGTTGTTGATTGCCTCCATCAATGGTGCAAATTCATGAGGCTGAATGATTCTGGTTCTTGATTCGACTTCAAAGCGATCTACATCAATGGCTGGATTTTCTTTGAGAAACTTTTTTTTGACACCGTAAGAGAGAATAGCTTTGATGTCATCCAGGGCTCGATTGGCGCGGTGATGGTGTTTGCCCTGGGCAAGTGCGTTTATACGCATCTGGATGACGGTGCTGTCTAGTTTAGATAGAGGCAAGCTGAGTTCTGGTTCAAATCTTCGTTCTACTGCTTTCTTCATTTCTTCCCAGGTCTTTACGCGACCTTCTGCATATTGCTCAAAATAAAAGTCAGATAGTTCTTTTAGAGTGAGTTCTTGGCGTTGTTGTTCTCTCGCTTTGGTAAAGCGGACTCCTTCGACCAGGAGTGCATTGAGCTTGATCGCCTCTTCACGTGCCTGCTCAACGGTCATATAGGGAAATTCACCCAGCTTGACCACTTCGTCCTTGTAATTGACCGTTTTTCTATATCTAAAGACCTTGTTGCCTGAAGGTAGTACTTCCAGTAGCAGCCCCTTGAACTTAAGGTCGTAGTAGCGCACACGCTTTTCGCTGGATTCCAGCTTTTCAAGTAGTGTGGTTGTAAATACAAACTGTTTGTCGCTCATTTCAATGCCCGCAAATGAAACGGCTGAATTTTGGTTCCGTAATTTCCGAATCTGGTTCCGTAATGCTTTCGGAAAAAGTCCCAAACTGCCTGTTGTCGTATCGATTTGGTTCCGTAATGGTTCCGTAATCGAATCATTTTGGGGTTGCCAGTGGGTGATCGCGTGTTAATATGGATTTGTCAAAACGCCCACAGGCTGGCATTTTTAATTTTGGCAGTATATCGGGTGAATATACTTTTCGGGCAAAAAGAGGGTTGTCACTCGTTTACACCGAGGGGGTTAGGAGTTCGAGTCTCTTACCGCCCAAATTTTTTGAAATTGGAATGATGTTAAGGGGTTGAGTTACCTTCGCCTCATCATGCGGCTTGATTGTCTGACCTCATGTCTACGAACCATGCGGTCGCATGTTCGAATCATGCCGGGCAGGCCAATCGAAAGACTGATAGAGAGCGCCCTTCGAGATGTGGGGCGTTTTTTATTTGGGGTAGTGTATTTGATTCAGGGGCCCATGAGGGGCCCTTTGTGCAGAAATGCAGAGAAAAATCAGCCTACCGGACTGCAAACCAAAGTTGGCTATAGAGTAGCACCCCGCTGGAGTTGTGCTGACTCGAGTCTCACGAAATGCTATCCTCTAAGGCACTGACAACGCATCAGGCGATGATTTGCACAAGGAGAGTTCATGCCAACCGTCGAGAAAGTTCGAGAAAGACTAGTCGATAAACTTAAGGAGCTTTTTCAGCTAGATCAACCAGATCTCGACTTTGGGTTCTATCGAATTATGCACGTCAAAGCCGATCAAGTACGCTCTTTCATCGAGAATGACCTCTTATCTACTGTGCAAGATTGCTTCAGAAACCCGCCGCCAGCAAGAATAGAGGAACTGCGGTCTGAATATGAAAAGGCTGTTCAGACTGCTCGTGAGTTTGGTGCCGAAGAACCTGAGAAAACAGAGCCCGTCAAAAAAGCCAAAGCGGCCCTCGAAGCATCAACAACTAACTCTTCCCACGAAAGCGAAGTTTACGATCATTTATACCGTTTCTTCAAGCGTTATTATGAGGATGCCGATTTCATTTCTCGGCGATATTTCACGAGAGAGACTACAGGGAAAGCGGCTCCTTATGCCATTCCATACAATGGTGAAGAAGTAAAACTGCATTGGACAAATGTCGATCAATATTTCATCAAGTCGTCCGAATACTTTACGAATTTTACCGTTGATCTGAAATACATCAATGAGCAATTGTCCATAGCTCTAAAATCAGAACCGATTAGACTGTGCTTTCGAGTCATCAGTGCGTCGGAAGGTGAGCATGGTGAAATCAAGCCTTCTGATACAACAAAGCGCTTCTTCTTGATACATAAAGCTAAACCACTCGAATTTGCCGAGAGTGGAGACCTTAATGTCAACTTCGAATATCGACCCGACCTCGATAAGCCAGCCAAAGAGAGGGATACCGCTTGGCGCGACAAGCGAAATAAGGAAGCGGCATTGGCAATACTTAGTGAATTGGAAAAGAAGTCGATCACTAATACAAAGGCAGCAGAGTATCTGCGACTTTTGCAAACACCTGCTCCCACCGAATCAGATAAGAAAAGACCAGTTCTCGAAAAATATATCAACCAATACACAGCAAGAAATTGCACTGATTACTTTATACATAAAGACCTGGGCGGGTTTCTACGACGCGAACTAGACTTCTACATAAAGAACGAAGTCATGCGCTTAGACGATATTGAAAGTGCAGAAGCTCCCATAGTAGAAACCTATCTGTCCAAGCTCAGAGTGTTGCGCAGCATTGGTGGCAAGCTGGCGGATTTTCTAGCTCAACTGGAGGATTTTCAAAAAAGACTTTGGCTGAAGAAAAAGTTTGTTGTAGAGACGCATTGGTGCATCTCGCTTCGCACGGTGCTCTCCGTCGAGAATGAAAACGTGCGACATAACTTGATGACGAGCATTCTGAACAATCATCAGCAGTTTTTAGAATGGCAATCGCTCGGCTTCATTAGTAAAGAGATAGTTTCTGAAAAAATTCCGAGAGACGAAGCATTTTTGTCTTCACATCCGACTTTAATGGTGGACACCAGAAATTTTGACATTTCTTTTACCCAGCTTCTCTTAGACAGTATTGTCGATCTTGAAGAACACATAGACGGACTGCTCATAAACAGTGATAATTTTCACGGATTGTCTATTATTCAAAAGCGATTTTTTGGACAAGTGAGGTGTATCGTGATCGACCCTCCTTATAATCGGCTTAGCGATGGCTTCCCTTATAAAGATAGCTATCGGCATGCATCGTGGCTGACAATGATGCGGGATCGAACAGAATTGGGTTGGACACTATTACGAAACGACGGCGCACTTTTTTCCAATATTGATGAAAATGAGCGAGACAGCTTACAAGTTGTCTTAGATGGAATTTTTGGAAGAGATAACCGAGTCGAAGAACTAATTTGGGCCCAAAATACGACGCACAGTCAGTCGCCGCTATATTCAACCAATCACGAGTATGTTCAAGTATATGCTCGTGATCGCATTACTGCAGAACGCGATCCTTTAATGTTTCGAGAGCCGAAGCCCGGATTCTCTGAAGTAACCGAATTGGTCAAGCGAATGAACGATTCGTACCCTCCAGTGTCACAGGTTGAATCCGAAATTAAGACCACCTTTAAGCAACACATTGAGGAATACAAGGCGGAGCTGCGTGAACAAGGACTTCAGTACGATGAGGAGACTAAGAAGCAAGATCCATGGCGCGGAATCTACAACTATTCTCATGTTGAATACCGAGATGCCCGGTGGATTTTTGTACGGGATTCCGATGCCCGAGACGCTAAAGCGGAGCTTTGGGTTTGGAGAGAAGACAATCCGTCCGGCCCCGCTCAAAAACAGGCAGACAGTACGCGAGATCCTAATGATCCAAATTACCGATTCTATCGACCACTGCATCCAGAAAACAAACAACCATGTCCATACCCTAAAAGAGGCTGGTTGTGGCCTTTTACCTGGCCAGATAAAACACGGGATTGTTTCAAGGACTTAGACCTAGCCGGGCGTATAGCATGGGGAGACGATGAAACGAAAATACCCCAATACAAACGTTTCTTACATGAGGTCGAGACTAACGTCGCGAAATCTGTATTTCATGATTACACAGATGGCGAAAAACAGATTGCTGCCTTGTTTGGTTCTACTGGGTTGTTTCCCACGCCGAAACCAACTACGTTACCGATAAGATTCATATCTCAAGTTGCAGAAAAAAACGACTTGATCTTGGATTATTTCTCTGGCTCCGGGACGACAGGACACGCGACTATTCATTTGAACCGCGAAGACGGCGGACGACGGCAATTCGTTCTCATCGAGCAGGCCAATTACTTCTGGACTATTTTGCTCCCAAGGCTAAAGAAGGTTATCTACACGCCAGAATGGAAAGATGGGGTCCCCAGCCGACCTCCAACAGACCAGGAATCCGATTTCTCCCCCCGAGTTCTCAAAATTGTCCGATTAGAAACCCTGAAGATTCGCTCAATAACCTTGAACACAGTACTACCAACGCTCGGGAATCAAAGCTTGCGCAAACACCTTCTCTTAAGGAGGCTTATATGCTCCACTACATGCTGGATGTAGAAACTCGCGGGAGTCAATCCTTGTTGAGAATAGATGCCTTCTCGGATCCGATGAACTATTCACTGCGCGTTAAGAAAACAGGCTCGGATGAATATACTGACACGAACGTTGATTTGATAGAAACATTCAACTTCTTAATTGGACTTCGAGTAACTCATCTAGGGGCTCCGCAAACCTTCGAAGCCAACTTCATGCGCGTTCGCGATCCAGAATTGCCAGACGATCAAAGAACTAGACTCACTGTGGATGGAAGAATACGTCAGTCAGAACATGGATATTGGTGGTTCCGAAAAGTTGAGGGGTGGATTCCCGGAACGGGCTCGAATAGCAAAACTAGACAGAACGTCTTGATTGTTTGGCGAAAGCTGACCGAAGATTTGGAACAGGACAACTTAATGCTAGACGAATGGTTTGAGAGAAACCGCATAAACACACGTGATTTCGAGTTTGACACCATTTACGTCAATGGAAGCAATAATCTGGCGAACCTTCAGAAACAAGAAAACGAGTGGAAAGTGCGGCTCATCGAAGAGGAGTTTATGAAACGCATGTGGGATACTAACCTCTTCTAAGGAGAGTTACTTTGGCACGTAAGAGCCCAGCAATAACTGCAAAGACACACAAGTTCAGAAACAAGCTAATTCTGAACCAGTGGATTATCAGCCTTCTTGGAATTGATCCGCTGGCCGAGAATACACTAAATGGACAAAAGGTACAGCCCTTCCATTGTCTGTCGGAACCACTCAAGCATTCACCAGAAGGTCTAGATGCAGACAACCTCCACTTTTTCTACCACGCACTCGTTAACAGCAGTTTATTCTGGAATGACTTTTGTGCGCTTAGCAGAGATCAAATTCTTAGATTTGACGAAAACATTGTTGCCCACACGCATGCCATTAATCAAAAACGTCAATTACCAGTAACGTGGAAATACTATCAATGGTTGACACTTCTGTTTGTGGAAGTCTATCTCGATCGTTTCTTCAGTAATAAGCAGCAGCTACTATCTGAGTTGAATGCATATATTCAGCGGTTCAACGATCGCTGGCAAGACTACGCCGATATTCCATACTACACTGAAGATGACCTAAACAAGGTCTGCTTGCAAAATGCAACGGGAAGCGGAAAGACTCTTCTGATGCATATCAACTTGCTCCAATATCGCCATTACGCTAAGAAGTTTGGCAAAGAGAAGGAGCTTTCCCGTGTGATTCTGCTTACTCCAAATGAGCGTCTCTCTGCGCAACACATTTGTGAGTTAAGAGAGAGTGACATTTCAGCGAGCAGCTATCTGCAAACGCGCGGCGGATTATTTGGACAGGCTCAAGGTCTTAATCGTGTAGATGTTCTAGAAATTACCAAATTGTCTGACCAAGATGGACTCAATACAATTGCGTCAAGAAGTCTTGGAGACCAGAACTTACTTTTGGTAGATGAAGGTCATCGCGGCATGAGCTCAAAGGAGGAGGGGGCTTGGTTTACTCGGCGGGGTAATCTCTGTGAAAAGGGATTTACATTTGAATACTCGGCCACGTTCGAACAAGCCGTCATGTCAGCAGGCAGTGTGACTTTCGAAAACAGCTACGCTAAAACGGTCATCTTTGACTACTCCTATCGTTGGTTCTACGAGGACGGGTTTGGAAAAGACTATCAAATACTCAACTTGCCGGGAGCATTCGAAGAAGCCCAATCACTTTATTTAACAGCTTGCCTTCTGAAATTTTATCAGCAGTTGCGAATTTACGAGCACCAACGAATCCTGTTCGAACCATTCAATCTAGAAAAGCCCTTATGGGTGTTTGTAGGAAGTACAGTATCTGGAAAGCTGACAAAAGATGAACAGATCGTGGCTACCGATGTCGCCCAGATTATCCAGTTCATTGCCAAGTTTTTGGACGATCGCAAAGGCACATTGCGGCGAATGAACGAAGTCCTGACTGGTCGCGGGCGCGATACTGGGCTTTTGGACAAGAACGGAAACGACATTTTTGCGGGCGCATTTTCTTTTTTGACACGAGCACTCAATGGAAGCGAGACTATTGAGACAATGTATCAAGACATTCTTAGCCGTTTTTTTAATAGCCCTGCCGGTGGTATTTTGTGTCTTGACCGAATAAAAGGAGAGTCCGGTGAAATTGCACTTCGGGTTGGTTCTTCAGAGATCCCATTTGGGCTAATCAATGTCGGCGATGCTAAGTCGTTGTGTGATCATATTGCGGAACTCGCGTCGCAGCAGAACGATAAAATCACAATAGAAGAAAGTAACTTTTCGGAGGCTATGTTTGAATCTATTAAAGATTCAACTTCTCCACTAAATTTGCTAATTGGCTCAAAGAAGTTCGTTGAGGGTTGGGACTGCTGGCGGGTCAGCACAATGGGACTTATGCATGTCGGACGGTCAGAAGGCTCGCAGATCATTCAGCTATTTGGTCGCGGGGTCCGCCTAAAGGGATTCGGTTGGAGTCTAAAGAGAAGTGGACACACGAACGTTCAAAATCGCCCCACCGATATAGAAGAACTCGAAACATTGAACGTATTCGGCGTGGAAGCAGATTTCATGGAAAGGTTTCGTGATTTTCTGAAAGAAGAAGGTCTCCCAGGAAATGAGCGCCGCACTTGTATTTCTATTCCATTGAATGTGACTTACGACTTTGGAAAGAAACTAAGCATTCTTCGGCCAAAGCGAAAGTCCTCAGACGGAAAAGAGTACGATTTCAAAAAGGATGCGGCAGTTCCAGCAGTGGGTGACATACCGGACTATCTAACAAGTAATCCAGTAGTATCGGACTGGTATCCGAGAATCCAATTTCTAGCATCGAAGAATGCAATAGGTTCGACAAAAAAAGATTCTGTCTCCTTTCGCGAAGAACACTTAACGTTTCTAAATTTTGATGCCCTCTTTTTTGAACTAGAAAAATTCAAAAATGAACGCGCCTGGTATAACCTCAACATCACTAAGGACGGACTAAGAACCGTTCTGATGGATCCTACTTGGTACACACTGCATCTACCGGAAACTCGGCTCCGGCTCTCAGCATACGAGGACACCTTGTTGCTACAACAAGTTGCAACAGAGTTGCTGAAGCGATACTGCGATCGTTTATACAATTACCGCAAACGAGAATTTCTAGAACCCCGCTTAGAATTGCGAGAACTCACTGCTGATGATGACAACTTGCCGCGCACTGACAATTATCAACTGATCGTTGACGGAGACGAAGTTCAGTTGATTCAAGCGATTCAGCAAATCAAACAGGAGATCGAATCAAGCAAAAGTGCGCTGATCCGAGTCGGTGATTTGAACGCATGCAATTTCCGTACACATTTGTTCCAGCCGCTGTTTCATGTGCGTCGCGGCGGCAAAATCACAGTCCTTCCTGTAGCCCTCAATGAAAGCGAATATCAATTCATCACAGATTTGAAATCGTGGTGCGAGACTCGCAATGCCGGTTCCGCAGAGGATAGCGAACTATTTTTACTTCGAAACCTCAGCCGCGGCCGCGGAATCGGCTTTTTTGAGGCAGGCAATTTCCATCCAGACTTTATATTGTGGATGTTTCTGAATGGAAAACAATATATCACTTTCATTGAGCCTCATGGATTGCTGCACGAAGGACCGGCAAGTGATAAAGTCCTTTTTGCTACTAGGATAAAAGACGTTGAGAAACGTTTGAATGACCCAGACATCGTCCTAAACAGTTTCATTCTCTCCTGGACCAAATACCCTCAACTACAGTGGGAGCAAACACGGGCTGAGCTAGAAGAGAAGCACGTTCTTTTTATGACAGATGACCGCGATCATTACCTAGACAAGTTATTCACTAAGATTGCACCAGCCGCATGCAGAGCTTGAGAATTAAGAAATGCATCCATCATATCTACAGTCTGGGAGTTGCACCACTTAGGTATTATGAGCACGATATATCACGCCAAATATTATGCATACGATTTGTCCAGAAATAAGCGAGCTGACTCCGTTGATCGCTTCGCCGTTTCGCTGTTTGATGCGAATGTCGATCTGAACCCCCATCAAATCGATGCAGCGATGTTCGCGACTCGTTCGCCTTTAAGTATGGGGGCGATTCTTGCCGACGAGGTTGGACTTGGAAAAACAATTGAAGCTGGTATTGTTCTCTCCCAATATTGGGCAGAGCGAAAACGCCGCCTGCTTGTTATATGTCCAGCATCGCTGAGAAAGCAGTGGAGCTTGGAATTAACAGAGAAGTTCAACATTCCAACTATGGTACTGGATTCAATTCTTATCAAGCATAGTTCAAAAAATGCTGCGATTGCATTTGACTCAGATGCAATTCTTGTATGCTCCTATGATTTTGCAAATCGTTATCGAACTGAGGTCAAAGCTCATCAATGGGACTTAGTTATACTAGATGAAGCACATAAGCTTAGAAACGCATACAGGAAAACCAGTCGCCTCGGGCGCAATTTGCATTGGGCACTAAGGGACAAAAGAAAAATACTCCTAACTGCAACACCGCTGCAGAATTCACTCATGGAACTTTACGGGTTAGGTTCGCTCATTGATGAACAAATATTCGGCGACATAAAGAGTTTTCGCAGTCAGTATTTGCGTCGCGACGCAGACTTGAAGGACCTAAAAGCGCGAATCAGCAATATTTGCAAAAGAACACTACGCAATCAAGTTACAGAGTATGTTCGATTCAAGGAGCGAAAGGCTATTACTACGCCTTTTCGACTGACCGATGCCGAACACAATTTTTACGAGCACCTTACCGACTTCATTGGGCGAGAGGATACGATATCGATACCGAAAAAGCAAAGGCATTTGATGGAGCTCGTTTTGCGAAAACAGCTATCTTCTTCGTCACATGCCATTGCGGGCACTCTTAACACCATGCGAGAGCGGCTGACAAGACTTCTAGCGGGTGAGCAAACAACCGATAGACTAATAGAAGACTTAATCATCGATGACGATTTTGAGAGCGACTATCTTGAGGAGCCGGGAATCGAATGGAATTCAATTGGTCCTCTATTTGAAGCAATACCTGAGGCGGATGACACTGAGGATGTCGATTACGAGAATGATTCTGATTCGGGTTTAGATTCTCTGGAAGCCGATAATACGGATTCGAAAGCGGAGCCAGCGGTGGCGCTTGATTCACTTGATCGTGTGGCTGTAGCTAAAGAAATAAAAGAGTTAACGGATTTCATCAATCGGGCTCAAGGTTTTGGAATCGATACAAAATCGCAAGCATTGTTGCATGCATTAGAAATTGGATTCCTTGAAATGAGTAAGCCAATTCGCAAAGAAGAGCCGTGATATTTACAGAATCGAGGCGTACTCAAAGCTATCTTTATAAATTTCTAGAATCGAATGGATACGCTTCGAAAGTAATCCTGTTTAACGGTGCAAACACAGAGCAACCGTCCCAAGCCATTTACGAACAATGGCAAAAACACAGTCCGACTGCAGAACGTACAACAGGATCAAAATCGGTAGATATCAGAACAGCATTAATCGATCATTTTCGCAATCAGGGCGAGATTCTACTTGCAACGGAGGCTGCAGCAGAAGGATTAAATCTCCAGTTTTGTTCCCTAGTGGTTAACTATGACCTCCCATGGAACCCGCAGCGCATAGAGCAAAGAATCGGAAGGTGCCACCGGTACGGACAGGAGCAGGACGTTATCGTTATCAATTTCTTGAATGAACGGAATGCGGCGGATCAGCGTGTTTTAGAGTTGTTAGAAGAAAAGCTCAATCTTTTTAGTGGCGTTTTTGGTGCTTCTGACGAGATTCTAGGTGCCATAGAGTCGGGGCTCGATTTCGAAAAGCGAATCTTTCAAATTTACAAACAATCTAGAAAACCCGAAGAAATTGATGCGGCATTCGCAACCCTTCAGGCAGAGATAGATGACGGTAGCAAGAAGAGATTGCTCGATACGCGGAGAGCACTCCTGGACCAAACGGAGAAGGATTTCTCCAGGCGCCTTAAGACTCTGCTTGAAGATTCTCGTGTCCTGGTTGAGCAAACTTCGGAAAAGTTCTGGGCATTAAGCAAGATAATTCTTCGAGAGCATGCGGTATTTGACGATTCCGAGCATAGATTTCGGCTAGATAAGTTTCCACGCGCCAACATCAATTTGGGAGTGTATAGGCTGATATCAAAGTTGAGAGCAGACGCGCCAGGCGAGTTCTCATACAGAATTTCACATTCACTTGGGCAACATGTACTTGAGTTAGGTGTGTCACAAGACTGTCCTCTCGCTAAGTTAGAGTTCGATTTAGGCAGTATCTCCAAGAGTTGTTCTGAGCTAAACCAACTTGAAGGTGCTGGCGGATGGTTAAATCTGCAACTTGTTTCAATCAACTCTATGGAGGTTGAGCAATACCTCGTTTTTACCGGTAGCACTCATGATGGCAGAGTTCTTGATGAAAAGACGTGTGAGATGTTGTTTCAATGCGACGCCCGGGTAATGTCAGCGGATGTTGAGTCCGTTCCCAGAACGCTAAGCGAAGGAGCAAAGCAGGCAGCTGAAGAGATCGTGAAGAGCAGTCGTGATGCGAATAATGTGCTAATCGAAGAGGAGAAAGTAAAACTGACGAGATGGGCAAATGACAGAGTGATAGCTGCTGAAAAAGAGCTTGACGACATCAAAGAGCGAATACTTGCGCTAAACAGAAAATCTCGCCAAGCCGAGACCCCAGCGCAACAAAAGATTCTTCAGGGAAAAATCGATGAATTGGAAAAAGAGAAGAGAAAAAGGCGCTTGGGTATTTTTGATAGAGAGACTGAGATCCTAGGACAGAAAGACAAGTTAATCAACGACCTGGAGCTTCGCCTTGCCCACCAAACCTCAGCGGAAACCTTGTTTACAATCCAGTGGTCAGCAGTGCGTCTCGAAAATCAAAATGCGAATGCAGAAGCAGAACAAGCAGACTTCACGCTAGCAGGGCAGGCTAACAATTTCAACAGCCAAGGTAACCAAAGAAGCGCACCACAGTTATTTTTTGCTCCTCCGTACGAAGGGCTCAAGAGATCAGCTCCAGAAGTCAAGGAGGTCCCGGGACCGATTGAGTACATTCCGACGGCAGGTAGTGATCATACTCGCATCCAACGTATTGAAGTGCGGCTTAAATTTGATCGGGACCTGTTTTGTAGAGTTTCACTGATTCCATGGCGAACTATCGGATCACCGGATGAAATCACAGCTATGACCTCCTTTGGAGAAATTGGTCTTGTCGCGATACAGGAAAATTGGTATCAGGATGTTACGCCTCCCGACTTAGGTAAATTATTGCTCGAAGGCACGATGTGGTCAGATGAATCGATCAAAGTTCGATGGAGTCTCAGCGGTCGAGAGCTCTATGTTCTTGCTCCGCAGTCAGGCATGACTGGTTATGTTTCACAACCATGTCTTGAATTGGGAAAGAATCACTGCGTGTTGTGTACTGAAACAATCAAAGATCAGGTAAAAGCAGCGATTCGTGAAGCGGGTGCGAGGAATTTTGAAGAATGCGATGCATCACGCGGGGCACCGAATGGTTGGGTGATATTGCGAGACATAACACCAACAGAACCTGTTCGTTCATCGCAAGAACTAGACATCATGAATGCGCTCAGACCAATCCCAAACATTGATATTTCATTGGAGCGAGGAATTCGTGTTGAAGGAATGAAGTGGATCGAAGGTTTTCCTCCAAAAATCTTTGTCTATGGTGAGCGAGCGCAGATCAACATAGAAATCGATGGAAAAGTTGCCGAAACTACTATGGATGGCTCTATGTCGGTTGAAGGATTTGACAAAGTTGGTCAACATGTTATTTGGTGTGGCGGGACGAGTAAGTCATATACTATCGTTCCGTTTCACTCTGAATGTCAACGGTGGGATGCTCATACCTTTTCAGTTACTCGTTCAGATGACTGTATCTCATTTTGCGGTCCTCTCGTTTGTATGAGAAAAGGAAAGTACGGTGACCTGGTTACGCCAATCCTAGTAAGTGCTAGTAATCCACTTCTTTTGGGACCGACCCCAGGCGATATTGCCGTGGCATTAAACGTTTCCGGAGCCAAAGGAATGCCCTGTTTAGCCGGTCCAACATTTGAGCCCGTCTGGGCTATTCCATTGGATCCTATTCACTGCAGTAAGGAAAATTCAAACATCCAGTTATTGTCTGCTGTACAACCAAACAAATTGGATGTGAAAGTAACAAACCAGCGTGGCAGCTGCGATGTTTCAAAATGGTATCAACTCATACTGGATGCAGGACGAAAGGGGCTAGCTATTAAGCCAGATACAGCAAACAACAAAGCTCTATTTGGTTCATACAAAAACCTCGCGCGCAGGCTTTGGAGGATAAGTAAGTGAGTATCAACGATCTCCTGCTTTGGATGTCTATGCGAGAGCAGGGAAGCTGGACTCAGTTCCGTGACGCAGTAGAGCGATTTCATGTAGATAGTAATTATGTTCAGGACGGAAATGACAGCGGAGGACTGATAGCTTCCGGAACTCAACCTTCATATCAGAATGTCAGTTTCGATCTACAAAGACTGGCGCACGCAGAATTTTTCTTCTCAACCGAAGATTCAGGCGCTGACTGGAGAGTGGTGCCACCTTGTATTTCCATACACAATCATAACGATCTCTGGCTTGGTATTGTGTGCGGTGCTAGATCCCCGGAGTCGATATTCCGCATACGGCAACTAGGCGAAATAGCAAAAATCACAGAAATTGAAGGGAGACCTGATAGGATTACTTTAGCCCAGAATGACTTAACTGAGCTAAAGCATCGTGCAGTCGAGTTGGGATTACTAGTTCAGCTTAATGCTCCGGAAACAATTCTTGCGTCGCTGCCTAGAATTGATGATGAAAGATATTTGATTGAGTCGGAACCACCGCCAATTGTCGGCTGGACGATCGAGACATTTTCTTGCGCTGCACTGGAATGGAAAGTAGCTGAGGCGAGAGAGTGGGATCGAGCAGATATAGGTTTGTTTCGTTTTACTCGAAGCTTTTATCGGCGCCATTACCTCAAGTGGCATGGAATGAGCTATTGCATCAACGGATTGATCGGGAAATATCTAGTGCTCAAACTTGACCGCACAAAAACACGTGGACCATTGAGGTACGACAATTCTACCGAGCGCTTTTCATGTCCTGCCATTTGCCGACCACCCATGCTTATTGAACGGGCCTTAGTTCTCTGTACCGGTGATCTTCCTGAATGGGAGAAAAACTCCACCAGGATTGTATACAATGGGGTTTCTTCGCAAGTTGCAAAATATGCCGCCACACTGCTTTGTCAGGAGATTTGAAATATGAATCCTCTTCGGCTCTTTGAGAATCAGAAGGACATGTTTCTGCGTTACCTAGATAGTCCCTTTGACATCAGGTATCGAGACCTAACACTGGAACGGCGACAACTACTCGATCAGGACGGAAGAATCTATCGTTATCCCCTCATTGAGCCGGTGGCTACCTATCGCTCTACCGGACAGTCTTTCGCACAAGCGGCGCAGGAGTTACTGCAAGGTAGTTGGCAACCGCAGGAAATAGCTGATGCTTCTGACTTTATTTCGCATGGACTGTTCAGCCACCAGTTTGAGCTTTATCAACATCAGAAGGATGTTTTTAACGAGGTTGTTGTCAACCAGAAAGATGCTGTCGTCACTACAGGCACGGGCTCGGGGAAGACAGAGTGTTTTTTGCTTCCAGTAGTTGCCTCAATTGTGCGTGAATCCGCTGGTTGGACACCGCCAGGCCAGGCTCCAACGCCTCGAGATTGGTGGAATGGTTTTCAAATGCAGGGAGCGGGAACAAGACGCAGTTGGCATCCGCGAGTTTCACAACGTGCTCATGAAACTAGAACAGCCGGTGTTCGTGCACTAATTTTAGTACCCGTTAAATGCCTTAGTAGAGGATCAGCTAGCTAGGCTGCGGGAAGCGCTAGACAGCCACGCAGCGAGGGCATGGCTTGGCAACAATCGACAAGGCAACTTGATTTATTTTGGAAGATACACGGGGCGGACTCCAGTTTCTGGAGATCGTACACCATCAAATTTGACTAGGCTGAGAACGGAACTTACCAGCATTGACAACGATGCGAGAGGTGTGGCAAACAGTCACGCAGAGAGGTTCTTTCAGAGCTTGAATGGTGCGGAGATGTGGTCTCGATGGGACATGCAAGACAGCCCGCCAGACATTCTGATTACAAACTATTCGATGCTAAACATTATGTTGATGCGGACGATCGATGATCCCATTTTTGCGCACACCAGAGATTGGCTGGCGGAATCTCCCGAGAACATATTTCACCTTGTGGTAGACGAACTACACACATACCGCGGAACACCCGGAACTGAAGTTGCATATCTGCTACGAGCACTGCTAGATAGGCTAGGTCTTCAGCCTAATTCTAATAAGCTTCGGATTATCTCTTCTAGCGCCTCATTGGATAGTGGCAGCAGCGGCCTGGAATACTTGGAACAGTTTTTTGGTAGGGATCGGAGGAGATTCAGTGTAATAGGTGGAGCGGGTTACACTGTACAACCAAACCCATCTGGAGCTACTTCTTTGGCTCAATTCAGCAATGAACTTGCTGCATTTGCGCAAAGAGTTAGTAGCGGTGGAATTTCATCTCTCCAGTCCGCGACAATGTCCTTAGCATCGTCTGTGAACCTAACAAATCTCTCGAAATCAGCAGAAGAGATTCTGAATGACTTCCTAATTCATATTAATGCTCCCGAAATAATTCGAAGCACGTGTTCAATTAACCAGCAACTAACACCGAAAACGCACATAGAACTCGCTGCGGATTTATTCGGAGGAACATCGAACTTACTTGCCGAACAAGCAGTCGACGGGCTCCTAACGGCCTTGTCTCATGCAAGAAGTATTACGGGGACGGCACCGTTACCTATGCGTGTACATATAATGTTTCGAAATTTGCAAGGTCTTTGGATTTGCACAAATCCTCAATGCAATCAAGTTGCACCACGCGGAACCATAATTCCAGCTGGCAAGATCCATTACATTCCCACACTTACATGTCAGTGCGGTTCAAGAGTCCTAGAGCTTCTCTACTGTGAGCCATGTGGAGAGATTTACTTTGGTGGCTATCGGAGAGAAACTGGTAATCCAAACGAGTGGTACCTTAGCCCTGACCACCCAAACCTAGAAGCAGCGCCTGATCTCGTGTCAATGGAAAGAGACTACGAAAGGTTTGCCGTTTTCTGGCCAGCGAGCAACAATCTGCAGCCGGCGACGCCATCGTGGACACAAAAAACTGACGGTACACCTCCGCGGACTCCAGGGATTGGTCGTGTTTGGCAAAGAGCGATCTTCGATCCAGCGGATGGACGAATCGAACTCGGTGGTGGTCAAGGAATTCCTGGATATCTATATTACGTACCGGTTATCCATGGTGCGAACCCTCCCGATGAACCTTCTGGACGTGAGGCTTTTCCGTCCATCTGCGCCCGTTGCGACGCAGATTGGCGGCGGCGTGAAAAGATCAAGTCTCCAATTCGTACACAACGAACTGGTTTCCAAAAAATCGCACAGGTTCTTTCGGACGGCTTGCTTCGAGATCTTTCCGAACCACCGCTTTCGACCGACAGGAAACTTGTGGTGTTTTCAGACAGTCGTCAAGATGCGGCCAAATTATCAGCGGGCATGCGATTCTCTCATTATCGAGACGCTTTGAGACAAGCAGTAATGGCCGCACTGACTCAACAGTCCGAAGCGCCCACAAGCTTGTAAATCAATGCAGGGCAACAACCACTTAAGGAGCAACAAAAATGCAGCAGCAAAGTTTGCCTCTGAGCATCCAGGTGATGCAAACGCTTTACTGATGTCTGCCAATCCCGTGACAGCTGGCTTGCCGTGTGCGGCCAATCCAAGGCTAACATACCAGCAAGCTGCACAACAAATTATTCAAAGAGCCACAAATGGTCCTTTTCGCATAACACAAATTGCTCAGGACACCTCAGCGCAATTGCTAAATAAAGGAATGAATCCTGCAGGCTTTCAAAAGAACATGCTTTGGACAGACCCAGACAAGCTAACCGGGAGTTGGCGAGATTTGTTTGATTGGATTCCCGGAGGGAACCCAATCATCAAACCTACTGCCCACTTAACGTTGGATCAGCAGAACCATTTGAGAAGGATTCACGAGGGAGCACTCAAAGAATTTATAGATGTAGTCTTCGCTTCCGGTAGGCGAAGTATGGAATCACTTTTATTGGCACTCCCGACCTCCGACACCATTTCATTCCCAGCACCCACGAATTTGGTTCAAGAAGTTGCTAACGGAGTAATAGCACTACTCGGTGTTAGAAAGCGCTTGTCCACACACGGCCCATTTTCAATAAATTTGGTCCCAGGTTATATTGCCGGATACATAAATGCGGTCGTTCAAATTTCGAGACAACAGCCTAACGTGCCAGCACCTGCTACACTCCAAAATGACGTACTAAATTATCTTTCGTCGACAAGATGTTTAAACATAAACGACTACTTCCTTGATGTTTCCCAGCTCTGCTTGCAAATTGGAGGGCAATCACCTTTTGAATGCACGCAGTGTAGAAGACGATTCTTGCATTCGTCCGAGGTATCTGCAACGATTGCTGGTCGCCGCTAATCAATATTCAGGCGAATGCTATTCCAGCAGATCAAGATTCCGATTACTATAGTTTTCTGGCGACTCAAGCAGGAGATTTGTTCAGACTAAATTGCGAGGAGTTAACGGGTCAAACGAACAAAAGTGATGGCAGAAAAAGGCAGCGTTTGTTTCAGAATATTTGCCTCCCTGCACCACAAGAAAATCCATTAGTCGATCCGGTCGATCTCTTGAGTGTTACCACGACAATGGAAGCAGGGGTTGACATTGGCTCATTGTTGGCAGTAATGATGCCAACATGCCACCCATGCGTTTCAATTATCAGCAACGTGTTACCGAGCTGGACGGCGTGGTGCAGGAATCTCTGTTGCCCTTACTTTGTGCCGAGGAAGAAGTCACGACGATTATTATTTTCAGCGTCCATTGAGGATCACGTCAGACTTGCCGCCTCAGCCATACCTTGATATGCGCAGAGAAAACATCCTGAAACGAGTGCTTGCGAAAGAGATTCTTCGCGAATCATTTGCAGAACTCAATCTGTTTCCTGCCAATTCTAGTGATAGCGTACACGGTGAGTTTGCGAAGCTCAAGAATGGAATTTGCCACCACCACAACTTCCAGCGGGTGTCCCTATCGGAACAACAATTGCTCAATTGGTGCAATCCTGGATAAATCAGCATTCCAATGCCGTTTCACATATTTGCGATGTGCTCCTTTCCTTTACAGATCCTGCGCTACAAGCTAACCGTCAAGCACTTATAGACTACTGCACAAATGATCTCGTACCTGCAGTGACTGTAATAGCAAACTCACCACAGTACATTCAAAGCGCCCTGAGTGAGCGATTGGCGAATGCTGGTATCTTGCCTATGTTTGGCTTCCCAACTAGAACGAGGTATTTGTATCACGACAGACCCCAGGCATTTCCATGGCCACCGGAAAACGTAATCGACAGAGATCTCGACATTGCTATTAGCCAATTTGGACCTGGAGGAGAGACTGTAAAAGACGGACTAATTCACACCTCGGTTGGAGTGGTTAGCTACACTCCTCAAGGAAACAGGGTTACTGAGGAACCAAATCCCCTGGGCCCAACCATCAGAGTTGGGATGTGCAGAAGCTGCCAAGCCGTGGATGGGTCACCACAGCCCGCTGCGTCTTGCGTAGTGTGTGGTACTACACCAAATCAAGATCCTGGTTATGAAATTGTAGCTCTATCCCAGCCCGCGGGCTTTAGAACATGGTACGGAAGAAGTCGGGATTTTGATGGTGCATTTGAATGGACCCCGAGGGCTTCAAGACCTAAGCTGGGCGTAACGCCGCTGGCATTTACACCACGGGCAAATTTTGAAGTTTGGTGCGGAGAGGAATCAATTTATATAGTCAACGACAATGATGGGCGCAATTTCACCTTCGAAAAACTTGCCACGGGTGAAACTTGGGTTACAAGAGACGCTTTGAGAAGCATCGAACTTACAGATGCGGAAATTACTCGCAGCTTGGACCAAGCTATTCCAGCTGAGGTTCGAGCTCTAGCCTCAGTGAAGCGAACAGATGTGATGGTCGTGGGTATTCATAGTTGGCCAGTTGGCTTGAGACGAAGCCCTGCAGGTGTTGAGGGTTTGGAGCTTAGAGCAGCTCTCTTCTCATTCGGATTCTTATTTCGGCGGGCAGCTGCAGATTATCTCGATGTCCATGAGTGGGAAATCCGCGTGGGACTTCGAACATTAAGAGCTCCCTCAGGCGATATCATCGGGCAAGTATTTCTGTCTGATGCACTAGAGAACGGGGCGGGTTATGCCTCATTGATCGGGCAGCCTCACGAAACTGAAAGCTTGCTGCAATATGTTCTTGGATTACCACCACATTCAGGGTCATTCCATTCGGTATTTGTGAGCAATACTCACGGAGCTTTGGGCCCAGATGGCTGCAGGACTTCTTGTCCGGATTGTTTGAGAGATTATGGAAATCTTCCTTACCACTCAATTCTAGATTGGCGATTGGGAATGGATATAGCCAGACTTGCCTTAGATCCCCGAGCTGCACTGGATTTTTCCGTGTCGTACTGGCAAGGACTTGATGCCTTAGTTGCCGGTCCGTATTTTGCGGCTCTTCCTGGCTGGCAGCCATTAACCTTTGCTGGTCTTCAAGCCGGTCAACGCGCAAATTTGGTTGAGATAATAACTCATCCGCTCTGGAGTCATGATTTGAACAATCTTTGTCCCCAACTTGCGGCGGCTTACGCCCAAGCTGTTGCTGCAGGAAATCAGGTTAAGTTCAAATCCATTTTCGAAGTGATGAGAAGGCCGTTTTGAAGTGGTATGAAAACACAAGTACACATAAAGAAGATAAATACCGTTAGCCCATCCCTCGGAGAGACGCTTCGATCGTGTATGTTGCGAGCAGGTCTTTCCCAATCGACTGCTGCTAAGAATTATGTGCTGGGGAATCCCAAGGCTTGGCTGGGAACGGCTTACCATGCGGCACTGGAGGTCGTCGATGCCGAGGACGAAAACATTGTTGAATCTGTTCGAGTTGCCTGGGACAAGTCAGTAAAAGCTCTTTCCGATAAGGCAAAAAATCATCGCCTGGATTGTCGGTTCGGAGAACCAGAGACTTAGCCCCGGCTACCATTTGATTTCTGCGATGGCTCAAGTTCGAGCGAACGAGCTATGGAAAGACCAACCATCTGAGCAACATGCGGGTGCTAGATCAAACAAAAAAACAGCCAAAGAGCAAAGGTTTTCTGCGCATGGTGGCAAACTCTTTGGCAGTCCGGATCTAGTTAGAGATAACGAAGTTATTGATTTCAAGTCGGGACAAGTCTTTGAAGACGAGAACGCCGAGATAGTCAAAGAGCAGTACCTTAGACAGCTACGCATCTATGGTTTATTGGTTTATGAAAATTTGGGATGGTGGCCAGAGCGTGGAATTTTGTTACCCATGAATGGCTCCCGCGTAGAAGTCCAACTGGACCCAGACGAATGCAAAAAGGAAGCGCAGCAAGCTGTTGAATTGCTTGCCTCATACAATCAGTCTTGCGCAGTCGCGTCAAATCCATCAGATTTAGCGAGTCCGTCTGCAGAAACTTGTAAATGGTGCCCTTACCAATCCATTTGTCCTGCATATTGGGAATCCATTAACGACGAATGGGCTATAAATAACACAGGCTGTGTCGAGGGAACACTTACGGAAGCGCCTCTACAAATTCATAATGGACTGGCATATTCATTGTCGCTCTTTGCAGAAAGGGGTAGTACTGAAGTTGGTGCGGTAAAGACATTTTTCCCTTTTGATAGCGCGTTGTATTCGGATATTCAATTACTTCAGTCACAGGATCGAATACGCTTAACGGGATTGGTGCGGCGCTCCGACGGTAGTTTAGCTTCAGGTAAGCGGACTCTGCTGGCTAAAGTCGACAATCTTCCGGAAATTGTTTTTGAGAATGAGAACGCGAACGGTTTCACCTAACTTCACCAAAAGGTGTCGGGTTAGTTGAAGAAGACTCCAAGAGTGCCAATACGAGGTCTGATCAACGACAATTAGAACTGAGCCACGCAATTTAATTTGACGCCAATCAAGGTCTACGCTGACATTTGCCAAAGAATTGACAAGCCATAGTGAAAAAAGTTTCTTACTTCGATAAGGCGAGCCTAATTGCTGCGCCACGCTTGCCCAAAGGTGGAGGCACTGCATTCGATATTTGCTCAACTTGCTGAGATAGGTTTCCTTCGAGAACAAATGACTTAGGAAATCCCTGCAATAACAATGCCTCGTAAATGCTAATTCTTCTCTTGCCAGATGGGTGGACATGTATCTCTCGATTGCCGAAAGCAATTGTCGGACTTGGCTCTGTCCAGGACAACCTCTTGAAGCTTCTGGTGCCGGCATGCAGAGTATTCGGATTTTGAAACTTCTTCGACCTTGGTTTCATTGTCCAGTGGTTTGGATGATGTGGAATGTCTTCCTTTTGCAGTTTTGCTTCGAAAAACTTTGGCGGAGGCAGCCCCCTAATTGACTCTCCAACAGTTTTTGGTCCTTTCCTCTTCTTTATAATCAAATCCGACTGGTTGTTTTCATCGCGATGAGAATAACCCGTCTGCGATTCTGTGGAACTCCAAAATCAAGAGCGCACAACTCTTTCTCTGTAACAGCAAAGTCCATGGCGCCTAATTTCGATTTTATTGAATTGAACGTCTTTGCGTGTTTCTGGTCTCGAATTCCAAGGACGTTTTCTAAGACTACAAATTCAACACTGTAGTCTCTTTGAAGGCGCCGGATAATTTCGATATAGAGAAACGGCAATCTATTGCGCGGATCACTGGCAAGAGCTCTTGTATTGGCTCGCGAAAATCCTTGGCACGGAGGCCCTCCAATAATTCCGATGCGCGATTTCTTCCTCACATTCCGTGATACATAGGAAAATACTCCTTCCGGTCCCAAATCAACCAGATCTTCAGCAATTCCTAGAGAATCTGGAAAATTAATTTGGTGAGTCCTGACGGCAGCTTCTGATCGGTCGATTGCTATGGGTATGCGAAAGCCCTCATTGCAAAAGCCAAGGTCCAGACCTCCTGCACCACAAAACAAGCTCACTACCTCAGGCAATGGCGGAGCCACTCGCTTTGATCCATATTTATTGCGCAAGGCTGGGAAATCCATACATCACTATCACTAATTGAGAGTATACTTTTATTGTAGCTCTGTGGGAATACTTGGTCTTTAAGATGGGGTCCGTTGGATATCGATCTTGGGTCCAAAAGTGAGCCTTGGTGTATCTCCAGTATCAACTGGCACAAAGTTCTATCACATCAATGTACGCCCTTGCAAGAATGAGCCGGTCACATTAACGCTCAATTGCTGACTATACAGATCATTTGGACTCTAAAGTCAATTTCCCTCATCTGAATACTCTCGTTACCGTTTCATTAGGCGCAAGTTTACAAAGTCGACCGGCGCTTGTCGATTTGATGCGTCAATTCGGCTCACTTTGTTGAATCACATCTGATGTCTAAGGCGAGTAGCGGACCTCTCTTATGGAATGTGCAACGGTCAACTTGACTCGTGTTCCTTTGTGGTCTCGAGGTTGAAAACATGCCCCCCCACCACCGACTAACCATTTGAACTGAAGTTTACGAGAGAAGCTCAGAATTTTTAGCTGATGTTTTATTTCTTTTCGATTGTCGGACTCTGTCGTTCAATGTCTCCGTCTATCTAAGTCGACGGGCTGGCTTTGTGGACTCCTCATGAATCCACACCTCAATTCGATCTGAATCTGTGAGTGCCACCAGTTGCTCGGTTGCGTGCCGGAACGCATCTTGTCCGTAAACGAGCCACAAAGCTCGTTTGTAACCGTAATTGATGAACCAGCGGAGGTTATCGAAATCATCCAAGTCCTTGGAGTCACATCGTTTGACTTCAATTGCCAAATAGTTTTTGTCTGTGCCTGGTTGATGCACCAAAAAATCAGGAATCATCCTTCGCGTCCTAAAATCTGTATGGCGGGCTTTATCAACCTCTCCGTTTAATCTAAATGGAGTGTCTTTCGGCCACCGCTGACGAAGTTGATGATAAAGCTCATAGCAATAGACGCGCTCTTTATACATTGCTGGCAAATTATGCATAGGTAGGTAGAAATATTCAGAAGGCAGTTTTTCAGTCGCATCCATGAAGATATTGTCGAAATTGTCCATCTGAAAAACCTCTCTAAACGTAGAATTTGAAGTTCGGTTTTCGGTCCGTTATCGTAGGATTTGCCAGCAGTATTTCGCCGACCGCATCCGAGAAACCGACGGTTACAGGCTGTCCTTCACCAAGCTTGCACGCATTATAGTTCAGCTTTGTAAGGGCCAAAATATCCCGAGCAACAGTGTCAATCGACGCCTCACCATGTTGGATATCAATGCGTAATGGAACCGGTGTTTCCCAGCCATCGTATGTTGCTAGACGAGGCTTGAAGCCGCTGCCGAACAAATATCCAGATCGCTCATGCCGCTTCCAAAGAGTTCCTCTCAGTACGGGCATACTTCCAATTCTGAACAAGCGCGGACCGTTCTTATCTAGACGCACTTGGACAGCAATTAAATTGCAGCCTGGCGGACAAGCTTTCAGATAGGCAACATACTCTTCACGCGAAATCGATGATCTGCAATGTAGAAAAATTTCCTGCATAGGTTGCAGACCGCCCATGTCTCGGTATGTTTCGAGAACACCCTTCAGAAGCTTTTCCGCTGATTTAGGAGGTAAGTGAAATTGCTTGTCTTCAGTTGAGTACCAGGGACCTTCCTCCCCTAAAAATACGATGCCATCGCCGTTTGACAAAAACATTTGTGCAACACAGCAAGCTGACCGTTCGTTATCCCCAGTTTTGCGGAATGCGATACCAACGTAAGAGACACCATTCCTTGCTGTCGCTAATCGCCATGGCTTGCCACCAGCCTTGTAGTACAAACCGGTAGATAGGTTCCACATGCGATCCGATAGTGGCGTGAGCCCCCGTTCGCCTTGCGTCATCTCATCAGAAAGGCGTAAAGTACTCTCGCGAATAATTTGAATTGGTATTTCAAATTGCATACAACGAGCTTTGAGTTGCCGACGGAAATCCGGTGACAATTGATATTGCTCCGAATCGAATGTATTAAACAACTCAAGCTGTCCTAATTTCCGCGAGTCCTTTGTCGCTGGTTATCCCTGAATCCGTCGGATTCAGCACCTTGGATTCCGGTCTACAGTTCTGCCAAACCTCATCTGGCACTACGCAAATAGCCACAGCAATTTTCGCGTCTATCTTTTTTGTCTTTTCAAGGCATCCTAGAAACATCTCTACGACCGCGAAACATCGCTCGTGGCTATCTTTTCTTCGTGACGCATCTAATAGTTGAGTCCTATTTAGTTCAAAGCATTTGATAGGTTGGCTAGTCCAGGGACTTCCAAATGCAGCCTGATATCCAGGAAATGGCGGCCAGAGTCTATGGCGTTCGGCTTTTTCGACGAACGAGGGTTTGTTCATTGCTGCAGACCAGTCGTTCCACAATCCCAACCCCTCAACTGTCCCTAACACTATGTGCGAAGGCGACCCAGGATCTTCACTTGTCCCTGAGCTGAAAGGACCAAACAACGATAGACCATCATGCGGATCTATCGCCCGCTGCCGACTACCAAACTCAAGAGAAGGTTCTTCAAGAACCGAGATGATTTGTTCTTGAGCAACTTCATTGGACATCGCCTGCTTCTCCTGTTGATTCTTCGTCATCGTCGTCAACGCGAGAGTACGCTATCATTTCTTCGTGGTCTGCTTCTTTACTGTTCAGGGCGTCTTCGTTTATTCGCACCGGTACAAGCCACTCATTTGGTGCGCCTGCAATAATGAGTTCTCCGCCGGAAGGACCAATACTTATTGATCCGTTCTCACTTAAGAACTGTATCAATGCCAGCATTCTGTGAAGCCATTCGTAGTTGAACCAACCACGGCAGAGGTGCTTCCGACGAGAGAAAGCGGTCTTTGATGGCAGTAACTCTCCATTCTCATCTGTGAACCTTATCCGCGTCTTGAGCTGGATGCGATATTTATTATTGTAGCCATCGACAACACGAAACATTGGTGAGAGCGAATATTTGTAGTTAGTTGATTTGCCTGGACGCCAAAATTTTCTTTGTCCGACGGGACTGACAAAACTCTTTTCGCCGTCTGGACGAATGAAGTTCAGTCTATCATTTTGAACTAGGTTTTCGGGAAAATACAATCCGTCAAACTCCAAGCAATAACGCAGACCCTTTCCAATACAGTGCACTACTAGTGACTTTCGAATGAGTTCTGGAATTAAAGTTCTTACGGAAATCTTGTCGATTTCGGTGACTAATTCCCATGCTGCTCCGCCTATCTGATTGATACCGAATTTCCTTTTCAAATCTAAAGGTGGTGCAAAGAAACTTAGAAAGCGTTTTTTATCCAATTTTCGAAACGCCCACTTCAATGCCAATTCCTGAATATCTTGGTCGTTCAGTTCAATATCGCTGTCGTAACGGTTGATACCAGTCGGAATCTTTTGAACGGCGAATTGACTTGAAATTAGCCTTTCTGGCTCTTCTTTGATCAGGTCCGGCATCACGCCAAAAGTTGTTGAAAGCCGCGTCGCTGCGTCCCGAAAACCGGCACAGCCTGAATCTGCTAACGTTCTTAAAAGAGCGTTGAGCCCGTCTGCCCAGGAATTGGTAAATGAAACAGTTTCGAGTTTGCTACTTTTCGAATCGAGTTTTCTAAAGTCAAACTCATTCCCTAAGAGTGGTAGTACAAGGTTATCGCCTACGCCGAAAGCGTATGCTCGCCTAGCGTTGAACTCAACATCAGATACCGACTCAATAGACATAATTTGCAACAAGCGAAAGGCATTCGACTTCACCAATTTCTCGACAGTTTCGTTTACAGAGGTCCCAGCGATTGGAGAAGTTGCTCTTGACCAGACTTGATAGCCCTCAAGCTGGAGTCTTCGTGCAAGCCAGGTTGCCAGAGTGTCATTCGCTATGACATTGTCTATAACTAGCAAATCTCGCTGTGCCGTTGCAGTCAAACTTGACTGGTTGGGAAAGAATGCTGGATGAAATATTTGCGGGTGCTGTGCTATTAGCCCGGAATGCTTGTTGAGAAGCATCCTCAGTCGCTCAACTCCATACAAGACCAGAGAAAAACCAAAGTCCGAGTTGACCTCCGTGAGCGCGTTATCCCGTTCTGTAGCCGTGAACTTTGATGTACACAAGAACACCAGTTCATCGCAATCATGACCGTACTTCTTGATTTTTTCAGCGTCTTCATTTAGCTTTTTAAGCCAATCTTCTCTAACGCTAAAAGCAAAGATGCTATTCTTGCCATAGTTTTTTGCAGTATGCAATGCATCTCGGCCTTTGTCCTTGTGTCCACCTAACGGTTCTATGCCGTCATAGCCTTCCAATGCCATTAAGTCGGTGCAGAATCGTTCGAACTGATCGTAATCAGTTAGTTGTTCCAGGCAGTAGATTGTAGGTTCCGCTCCCACGCGACCCTTCCTCGAATAATTGACTAGTGGATTTTATCGCTATTTACTTGAGAATTGGATAAATCGTGTCATGACGGAAAATATCCGTCATGCCCGGGATGTCTATTGGATATACCGCCTTCTGTTTGAGAACTTTGCAATTTCATCAAGCCTAACCGGTCCGCATGTTCTGCATCACTTGATCGCGGTCAAATTAAATAATCGCGCATTGACTCATCAAAGTCCTTACTTTAGTTCGTAATCTGCCTCACGTAAAATCTAACCCTGACATCTTCCCTGCTTTAAACAGCACTAGAAATGAGTTTGCGTTGGAGGAAAAAGTGAGTCTACAGGCGAGAAAGGAACTTCTATTCAGAATGCGGCACCGTTATGCTGCTGCTGATCGAAAAGGACGGTCCGAGATACTAGATGGATTTGTTGCTGCCACCGGTTATCATCGAAAATATGCCGTGGCAGTGTTACGGCAGCCAGTTGATGAGACCGGCTCCGAGAGGCTTTTCCCACAACGACAGCGTATATATGATCAATCCGTTCAGCAAGCGTTAGTATGTATTTGGATCGCTGCGAATCAAATCTGTTCAAAACGATTGGCTCCGATTTCGTGAAGAGCAATTACTTCCGCACGCCAGCCTCTATCTGTCCTTAGCTTCGGTTTCAGGCTGGCACAAAATTCGTCGTAACCTTGGACCGCCTGCAGAGAGTCAAGCATACTCAGATATGCCGGCCCGATGTACGTTTTCTGCTTGTCGGAGAATGGCAACGTCTTGTCCCGTCTATGTTGAGGTGTGTGGTTTCGGGGAGCCTCGATTAATTATAGCGTCCGTTGAGTCGAGGTTTTAGTAGCTCAGCGCTCTGTGTGCGCCACTGTTGGACGGGACGATACCCTTTGCCTGCCCCGCTGTTAGATCAACCTCCAGCTAGTCGCGCAGCAGCCTTGGCTATTTCTTCGTGCTTCAAGTTTACGGGGTCGGCGCCACCGCGCGTCAAGCGCACGCAGCTCAATCTTGTTCTGAAACAGCCAGATCCATCCGCTTGACCCACGGAGCCAACCCCGTGCCCCGGTTTTGAGGCGAAAAGCCTTCACTAACCGGAGGTTCACAGTATGGACAAAGACTACGGTCTCGAATTGACCAACAATAGTAAAGCATCATGGGCATTCAGCTTGCCGCGCAGTGAAACCTGCATCGGCGCAACGGACATCTGCAAAACAGTGTGTTATGGAAATGGCATTCGCTATCAGACAACTGGACAGAGAGCCAAACGTCAACGCAATTTTCGGACGGTTGAATTGCTCTTATCGAAAGGCGGACCGGAATTGCTCGCCGAGAACCTGGTGAGCTTGATCGATCAAGTCAAACCAGCTGATTCACTCAGTTGGAAACGCTGCTGTATCCTAGCCAAATTCACGGCTTGGTGTATGTCGAGCCAGACTGGGAGTCAGTTCACCGCGAGCTAAAAGAGAAAGGTATTACCCGCGAACTGATCTGGCTTGAATACAAGTCTGACTGCCATCAGTCAGGCAGGGTGCCGTATTCGTACCAGCAGTACTGTCGGCTGTACCAGCTCTGGGCCAAGAACATTGCAGTGACCTAATTAAGGGCAATGACAAGGTTAACTGGATAATTTCGCCGAAGAGCCAAGATTCAGATTCTAAGTCTCACGGAGGCTTTGATAATGACGAGGAAACGCTCAAGTCTACGCTTGGGTCTATTCTCGGGGAGAAGAAGTTGAAGGGTGAGAAGTCTGAGCTTGTTTATAGAAAATCTGAACGTTCAAACAAGCAGAGAACGCTGCAGCTTGCTCAATGTCTTTCACTGAGAAACTATCTGCTGAGTTGACTGGCTTCCTTGACTTAAGTAGAGAAGAGAGGGAATAAAAGATTTCCTCTCTTCTTGAGTTTAGATCGTGACCTTGGAATAAACTCTTGTTTACTGGCAACATTCCCCCATGTTACTATTCCTATAATATACTCGGGAGGCATCCTCTTATGGCGACTGCGAGCAATTGGTACCGGAACGTTCACGTAAAGGCAACTACTCTAGCCAATTCACTTTTGATTTTAACGAATTTCGGATATTGCTCTACGATTCAAGCTAACGCGAATGAATCTCAGATTTCTTCAACAGCAAAAAATACCATTCCAAGCCGTTCGCTTCCACTCTCAGCTTCTGGATATCCACCTGTCAAAACCAAAAAGCTATTTGCCGATGTTGATTTACGCGGAAAACAGGCACCGAAACTTGAAGTACAAGACTGGTTGAATGGTGAAATTTCCAATACTGAAGGAAAAGTTGTCTTGATTGATTTTTTGGGCAACATGGTGTGGACCATGTAAGAAGTTGATTCCCGAGATGAATGCTTGGCAGCAAAAGTATAAGGATGATCTGGTGATTGTCGGCATCTCTGATGAACCCAAAGAAACATTGCAGAAATTCATGCTGAACACTGACATGACTTACACTGTTGCCACGGATCCACTTCAGCGAATGAAATCGAAAGTCGGAGTTACCGGTATACCACACGTGCTCATAATTAGTGCCGACAATATCGTCCGGTGGCAAGGGTATCCAATCTTCATAGATGATCGGTTAACCGAAAACGTACTCAGTCAGATTATTGAGGAATCAAAAAAGAGGTATCCGCTCAGTTTTCAAACCCAGGACAGGTCAAAGTTTGTCAACGTTAGTGCCTTGAGGACTGACTTTTGTCAAACATTGGCACGAAAGTTAACTCAGAGTTGGCAAGCTTCAAGTATTGATCGTTCGGCTCCGGCAGACTTCACCTTGCAAATAGGCAAACTGGAACTATCGAGAATCTCAATGAAACAATCGATGATTTTAAGGCAGTTCGTGCGACCAGGAGTTCTGTTGAAAAGGCAAAGAGTCTCATACTGTCAAGTTATACTGCCGCTCCACCCGCATTACGTGGTGTTTGTCTTCGAATTGTGTTTGGGTCCGAAGTGACCGTAAAAGAAATCCGATTTGATGATGATGCTCCCATAGTGGACTAAGGCTTGAATAGTGGGTTTTAGGGTTTGAAAGGGCGTCCGTCATTCGAAATTGAACAATGTATTCGGGTGAATCACTGAGACTTGAGAGATCGTGAGTAAATGGAATTTGGCCCACTGTGCGTGCGCCCCACATAAAGTGCCTGTCGTTTGAAAGTTCTTACAGTCAGTCACTGCGATGATTTCTCTGAATAAAAGTGAATTGATTTGACCAAAAGAATCTACATCACTCATGAAACGTTGTGCTCAATTTTTAAATCCCATTATCTGAGCAACGAAACCTTCATCCGCATTAATTGAGACTAGACCTTTTTTCAACGAGAGACAGAATTGGAGAAAACGCGTGAGTGTCAGCAAGAGCAAGTCCGAAAATTTTTATTCAGACGATTGGCACGATTTAGGCAACAGGCTCGACATGCTAATCGCGAAGCATAACGCATACAACGACCGCGAGGACAGTCGTTACTCTCGTCAAATTTTGTCATCACTCAACCTCGCTTTGTTTGCCGCAACCTGTGCCATTAATGGTGCTTACAATGAAGCCTTACGCAAGAAGTCACTATCTCCAATCGTCTCAGCCGTCTCCAGTGTACGAGCTGAATACCAACCTGATAATGAAGACGAGGGGTACGGGTGTGGCTGTTTAGGCAGTTTGTTGGATTCGCTTTGTGAACTACAGAGAATTTATTAATAGAGGCTTCGAACAGCCAATTGCAGAGCTGCACAATCCGAAAGTAAATTATCGACAGAGAGTCAATGAAGAAAAAATTGGAATCGAACGAATTGCAAAAGAGTTTGGATTCAGTAAGATTGAGTTTCTGCGAGCAAACAAAGCGCATCCGGACGAGATCGTGCTTAAGGTTCGACAAGCTGGAAACAATGAATTAGCTGAGCACAGAATGAATGAATGTACTCTTGCTCTTAGCCGTCTTTTACGATTTCAAATCATTCTTAAATTCGATACGGAGCAATCCGGATTGTTTTGGTGAACGTCAAAATTGAATTGAAGTTACCCAAAATCGTAATTTGCACATGCAATTTTAATTGTCGTTGACCATGTTTATCTTGATTGAAAAGTAGTGAGATTTAGTAAAGCTATCCTTGTTGCCGTTGCAGCTCTGATAATCCAGATGCCTTCGTTTGCCACAAAGCAAAGAGATACCTTTAGTGACCTGCGTTTCTGACTTGTCGCGTCTTGTCGGATTATTGTCCGCTAAACGGGGGAAGGGCTATAGTATAATCATGTCCTCCAATGGGTTTTCGATTTTAATCGTAACGCAATAGCGGAGCCGACTTGAGAGTAAATTGCAATTCGTACTTTCGAAAATGAACGAACGCGAAGTGGCAAAACGCGTCAATTGACTGCTATAGTTCTCATTTCAATTCTCGACAATCTGGAGGCTCTCTAATTGCATACTTTCTTTTGTTCCGATCGAGCCAAAATTAGAGCCTTTGTGTTTTCAACTTCAACAATACTTTGTTTAAGTGTTGCAATTTTCCAGGATTCCGTTGCTACCGCATTTCCAAACTCTTCTGCAAGAGACGTTACGCCCGAGCGTAAAGCTAAAGACGTTTTTATGAAAGAGGTTGCTAAATCCTTTAATAAAGTGTGGCGTCCACCTGTATCTGAACAAACTTATCCTCCAGTTATTGTGCAATTCAAGGTGGATCGTTCAGGCAAAATTAGCAATGCGAAAGTTATCCAATCCTCGGGCTTAGCCGAATTTGATAAACGGGCGCTATTAGTCTTAGAAAACGCAGAACCAATACCCCTGCCTCCCCTAATGCCGGACACAGTAGAATGTGAGTATAGCTTTCATATACTTTGGAAAGCACCTAAGCTAACACATTATGATGCTGATGATGTAGTTTGGGCGGATCAAATAAAGGCGCAGGAAGAAAATTCTGCTTCCATTAAACGAACGGAAGCCGCAGGAGCAATGCTTGAAAAGGCGTATCAATTAATGGCATCTGCGAATAAAAAACAGGTGGAGAGGCTCAATTATGTGACTACGGTCCTATGTCCATCGGGTCGGAATACATGGAAAGATTTTGAAAACGCGATTACCACAGGATCAAACGAAATAATAATGAGCATTAACACTGCGAAGGAAGCTCGTAAAATGTATGAATTGGAAAATAACACTCAAGGCATTGAGAAGGTTGATGTCTTCATCAATCGTGTAAAAAAAGCTGTAAGTCTCCTGTAAACAAAGGGTTTTTGGATTTCGTAATTACTGAAACCGGAATTTAGCGTAAATTCTAATGACTTACCCGGTGGCGCCAGAGGAACGATTCTCATTCTGGCTTAAATCATGAGGTGTAATTTCTCCAAGGCATTGAAACTTTAGTAATTGATAGCAACTCGAACAGTACTAGCCCTGGCCGCAAGGATATAATCCAGCAGATGGAGCACATCAAGACTAATTACAGAGGATGTTTGTCATCCTGTTGAAATCAAGGTCTCGAATCAAGACAAAGTAATCTCTAAGTTTTGTCCAATCAAGGATTTTGCACGAAGATTATCTATTCTAGCGAACACTAGTTGACATTGGTGGTTAGCTTCGAGAGACTTTTCAACTCAAGCAAACTGGCGGGCATATAATCAGGGGCATCCGTTGACCTTTCAAATTCAAGGGATGGATTTAGAATGGCATTGTGTGCTTTCGACATTACTTCTTTAGAGCGCCTTTTATTCCCGCATTTGGCTAGAGCGATGCCAGCCAAAAGGGCATTCTCGGAGCTTAGATGACATCCAGGTCTGAGATATCCTTTCATCATATTGAGCACATCACCTGATCTGTTTAGCTCGATTAGAGCGATCGACAGCTCCAGATATTCAGGAGTTTGATCCGGTGTATATCGTAAGACCGCTTCCAGATTCTTACGAGACTCGGATAGCTTTCCTTGTCTTTTTAAAATGCATCCCTTTAACGTCAGAATTCGACACAAACTCTCATCTGATTTTTCTACTTTGATGCTTTCAAGTTCACGAAGCGCTTCGTCTAATTTGCCTTGACGATAAAGGAAGTATGCCAGTTCCAACGCGGATAAATTTCGTTCGTAGTCCGACTCGCTCTTTTGAACTGCTTGAACTAAATCTTCCTGGGCTGCAACTAAATTTCCGGTATCTTCATAGTATCTCGATCTATGATGGAGGTAAGTCGCCGGATCTATTTCTACGGCTCGGTTTAGATCAATTAGACTTTTATGGCTGTCTCCGCGTCGTTGATAGAATCTAGCTCGATCAATTAGTGCCCTTGAGCACGACTCAGGATTTTCGACAGCAGCATTAAAATCTTGTTCTGCGAGTTTGTAGTCTTTCATCGCTTCGTGGCATCGCGCGCGGTAGCACAGCCATAAGCTAGGTCTTTCCAAAACTGCAATATTCCAGTACTTTATTGCTTTGTCTAATTGTGATTGACGCTGGTAAAAGCCAGCCGTTTCAAAAGCCGAGTCTGCACGTAAGTAATCTAATTCCGCGCCCTTGTAATCGCCTATTATCTCATAATATGCAGCCCGGAGGCCGTAGTCTGAATCGCTGAATTCTTTTGTGAGAACGCGATTTGCTGCAGCCAAATTGCCGGTCCGGACATACAAATCCAACATAACAGAGAGATGGCCACCATACTGCGCCTCATCTTCAAAGCATTTAGTAGCCTGCAGAATCTTTCCCGCCGCAAGCCAGCACCGTCCTTTGTATTTAGACTCTAACGAAGTGTTGTGAAGCCGAGCTTCTTGACCGCTCTCGTCAATAGCATTTGCAGCTGACTCAAAAAATGCTAGAGAGAATGTGGTTAGGATGAGCAGGGCAATAATTTCTGGGGAACTGAATCGCTTCATCTTAGTTTTTGTTGAGTCTCATGCTGTGTTTCTATGTATTTTGTCATAGTCCGACTCAAATCGAGTGTTGTACCGGACAGCGTATTTCACTGAATAATTGTGAGCCCTCTTTCAAATCGTTCTTTAGGTTTCCCGGTCTAACGAATAAAGGTCACAGATAGCATTTTAAATCAATCAATTAGAAACTATCTTCTGGCGCTACATCTGTGATGATACCGATTAGAGTGTTTCCATGGTAGAGCTTCATCTCTTCAGTCATGATTGCTACTTCACATTGGCTGGAGGTACCTAAACCAGGTGTGGAGCTGGGACATCACCAAAGTTCGAGGTCCTGAGAAATTAGTCTATTTCCACTTGTATGTCATTATCGATATTTACAGCCGTTATGTAGTTGGCTGGCTCGTTGCAGATAGAGAGTCTGGCGCATTAGCTGAAGCCCTAATTCAAGAGTGCTGTAATAGACAAAAGATAGAGCACAATCAGCTCATCATTCACTCTGATCGTGGTGCCGCTATGAAATCGAAGCCAGTTAGTGATCTATTGGAAGTGCTTCAGGTAACGAAGTCACTGAGCCGTCCACGAGTTAGCAATGACAATCCGTATTCAGAGTCTCAGTTTAAAACGCTCAAGTATCATCCAGCTTTTCCTGATAGATTTGGATGCCTAGAGGATTCAAGAATTTTCTGTCAGAGCTTCTTTCGCTGGTATAACAATGTGCACTACCACAGCTCTTTAGCCTTGTTGACTCCATCTACAATTCACAACCAGCAGTCAGCAGTCATTTTGGAGCAACGAGCAAACGTCCTCCAGAATGCTCATGCTCTTAATCCAGAGCGTTTCGTCAAAGGAATTGAAGCATGGTCTCGACAAAAAAGCCATTCAACTCTCAATTCCAGAGCTCTCAATCAATGCGCACGAAAATCTACGCGGCGCAAATTACTTTACTTCCACTCAGGAGTATCCTTCATGCTGATTCAACTAACACTAGATAAACTTCCGAAGCTGCACCTCACCGGAATGGCTCGGGCTCTAGAACAGCAGCAGATCGATCCAAACATTCACAGCCTGTCTTTCGAAGATCGAATTGGTCTGATCGTCGATGCAGAGGAGGCTAGCAGAGCTACCGTTATTGCTTGCTCAATTGCCACCGGCGCACATAAAGATTATTGGTTCTATTCTGAATAGAAGTTCCTTTCACGCCTGTAGACTCACTTTTTCCTCCTACGCAAACTAATTTCTAGTGCTGTTTAAAGCAGGGAAGATGTCATGGTTGGATTTTACGTGAGGCAGATTACGAACTAAAGTAAGGACTTTGATGAGTCAATGCGCTCACCAATTCGTTGTGGGGGGCAGGTCAGTAGGGACGGTTTTTCACCATCCTCTACCGGCAATCTGCCACGCCGCCCAAAAACAGGATCTCGCCACTTATCCTGCGCCTTAACGTCCTTTTGAGCCAGTGAAAGCGCTTTGCTGGAGGTTGATTTTCGTCCAGAGATAATGATACAAACGCTGCATCAAAATTTGTAGCTTCATCATCTACTTTCCACATAGACATAATGACGGTTTCGGCTCCGGCGCTGATCAAGGCCGATCGCAGTCCCAGGGCGCCCTGATTAGAAACCTGTTTTCCTAAGCCGGTGTCACAGGCCGATAGAGTGACAAGTTTGCATTTACTCAAGTCGATTGAAACAATTTCTTCAGCTGACAAGTGACTCGCTTTATTGTCGTTTTGTGCTCTGGCGAGAAGTAGCCCTGAGTTCATTAGGGGGCTGCGGCTTGAAGATATCGTGTCCGCTCCCGCCGCGCTTCGCAAAGTACTAACGAGCTGCTTTTGCGGAGCTAGAACGGTCTCATCGTCAAAAAAACCGTGTGTGGCAAAGTGAGCAAATGCAGCGTTCGCCAAGTTGCTTCGCACTTTCGCCTTCGAAGCATTTAGTTTAGTAAGCTGGGTCGGTTGCAAATTGTTTTCCCTGGCTATTTTTTCAATCTCGTTGATTTCAATTCCGGTTTCGTCCAGTTGCGGAGCGTCGCCAAAACTGACGTCACCAACCAACAGCAATTGTCCTTGGATTTTACTTTCCTTGGATGAGTCTGCGCGGTCCTTGATCAATATTAACTCTCTTGGACTATCTACAATACTGATATTTGCTTGTGTCTTTGCCTCTGTAGCTATCACGTCCCATGGCAGGGTTGCCAGCTTACCAATAGGTGAAATAAATAGATTGACACTGTTGGCGCCGAGTTTTTGCCTTATTGGTGCCCATATCTGGTCAGCCATTTGTTGTAATGCTTTGGCTGAAATTACTGTCGACTGATTTTCTATTTCTTTGCCAGAATCCATGCCAAAAGCGCGTTTGGAAGCGATGATTTGCTGATTGGATTTCTTGGCGGATTTCTGTTGGATGCCTTTGACCCAGTCGCGCGCCAGTTTGTCCACACTTTCCACTGAGCCAATCTCAGCAAACTGAGGAACACCAACAGGACCATAGATAATTGCCCCGTACCAGTTTTCCTCTTTCTCAAAATTCTTGTAGCGGACGAGCGAGACATACGATTCGTCTGCTTTTAACCGAGTGCAAAAAGCCGTGGCGCTTAGAGTTTCTACAGGATCAGAAATTTTGTTGCCGCGCAGTTCAGCATTTAGAGAGCGCTCGATTTGCTCTTTTTGTTTTTCAAGGCGATAGACAGCTTCTCTGTTTTTTTCACCATGTAGTTGAGATACCAGCTCTTCGCGAATCCCCGATAGCTGAGTTAGTTTCTCTTGTTTACCAGCAAGGTCTTTTACTGCGCCTGTTGTTAAAATGGCAGATTGCTGGCGCAAAGATTCAACAAGCAAACCATTCCAATAGTTGGTAAAGCGGGCGATTTTTCCAATTTCTTCCGGGCTATTGCAGTAGGTATGGAGCAACTCCGCCTGTCTGTCAAAAATGGAAATAAATGCACATTGTTCTGCAAAGCTGAGGTAAGGCAATGAATTCCTGGCAATCTGGTCTAAGTCCAGGGAAGCCTTTAGGATTGTTTTGGTGGCACCAGACAGATCTTTAAGGCGGTATGACGCCTCTGCTTGTAGATTTCGTAGCTCAATCGAGCGAAGTCGGAACGCTAGAGTTTGATCGTCTTTCAATAAATCGCTAGCCGATTTCAGCACATACAATGCTTTGGAATAGTCGCCATCAGACATATGAAACTTAGATTGCGCTTCAAGGATGCGTGTCTGCAGCACTAAAAATGCCGGATCTTTAATTCTATCCTCCTTGCTGGCTACGTAAAATGTCTGATTCTTTGAGTCTACCTGTGCGCCTATTTCCTCTAAAGCTTTGCGCAAATAGCTCTTGCTTTTTTCAACGTCGCCGTGGATGGCGGCAAGTTGCGATGATTGATAAGTCAGGGCGGCTCTATCCTCTGTGTTTGATTGCTTTTCTGCGAGCAACAATGCAGACGCTTGATAGTTGTCCGCACCAAGTAAGTCGTTTGTGGCAAGACTCAATGCCGTTTTCACTTGATAAAGTCGTATGGTGTTAGCAGCGCCAAGGATATTTTTTGATTCATCGTCCTTTAACGGGGCAATAAGAGAGGCTGCTTCTTCAAGATCTCCTCGCAATATCGCTATTTCTGCCAGCGTTAGAGCGCTCTCTTTTTCAGCTTTTTTGTCTCCTTTGCTTTGGGCCATACTGATGGACGCGTTCAGCGCCTCTCTAGCTGCGCTCAGATTGCCTTGATGCAGATATGTGTCGGCAATTTCTGAAAGGAGGGTTACTTTGCCGGCGTCAGCAAAATTTACACCTTCAAAAAGCTCACGGTTCACTATTCGCACTTTATTCTCTGCATTCTGGATTGATTTCACTGTGGACTTGCACGCCATTGCACATTCCAGGAGTTCGTGTGCGGCAAGTGCGCGTGTGTCGCACAAAAGTCCAGAATTAGCCGGAGGTCTCTTCAAATATGCTTGGAAGTATTCATAGGCACTTTCACTTAGTTCATACCAATCGGTCCGGTGGCAAAATTGTGCCATGTCGCCAATTGTCTGTATTAGGCAGTGTTGTTCGATAAAGTTACCGGAACCATAGAGTGACTTGGACTGTTTGATAATTGCCTCATAGCTTTTGAGGTTGTCAGGTATCGCCGTAAAATCCAGACGTCTCACATAGGTCTCTAGAAGTTCTGTTAATAGGAGGCTTTCTGCTTGGTTTTTAAACTGAGTTTTCCAATTTGTAAAAGAGATTTCGAGTTTAGGCTTGGCCGCTTCACTCAGACTTTCCATTTGCGGATAGCTCGAGGCAATGTCATAGAGTGATTTGATAAGCTCGCTCTTTTCGCAAAATTGTTTTAGCGTGGATTTGGCCGCGACATAGACGGTGTCTTTCTCGAGGTTTCTATTAGTGGAGTGCTCGATGCTATCGGCCAAGGAAGTGATTGCTGACTTTTCCTGATCTCCAAACTTATTCTCGGCTATACATTTCCGCAGCAAAGCAGAGCAAAACCCGCGATGTACCTGTGCCGTTTGCCAGGCTTGTTGCTGGGCGAAGCTGATCGGTGTAGAGTTGAAACGGCGTAAAAATCCTCCAAGGAGCATTGAGCGGTTGTGTCCGATTCCCTTTTTGTCGTCTTCGTTTAGCACTGCAAATTGCCTTGATAATTCTGCGAAATCTCTTTGCTTAAATAAGAACGGAATCAAATGATCTTCAGTTATTACGTCAAATATAAATTGATTATTTGAGTTGACTTGTTCTTGAGCATCGAGGTAGGTGGCTTTGGCAATTGGATAGTTTCCTTGCTTTTCGGCGATTTCGCCGAGCATTGCGTAGTGCTCTGCGATGACAGATATGAGTCCGCGTCGGTCGTCTTCAGGTGCGCGTTTTAGTTTGAGTTTTCTGGACTCGATCGAATCTTGCAGGTGAAGTTTTGCTTTATCAAACTGTCCTAACAGCATCTCTATTCGAGCGAGATTTTCATTGACAATTATGCGTGTTTGGGCATATCTAGGTAACACTCGATTCCAAACTTCGCCAGCTTTTTTGTAATATTTAGCAGCTTCTTCAAGTTTCATATTCTGACGTAGTATTTCTGCTGGATCATAAGCAGCAAAAGCCTGGACATCTTGGCGTCGAGGGGTTGAGCTACATGCGAAGTTATAAGCTTCCTTATAGGTCTCCTCACTTCGCAGAAGCGGATTTGCCTGGGTAATTGGTTTGTAGACATGATAAAGTCCTGCAAGTTGACTTCTTGAGGCAAGCAATAGGTTGTCTCGTTTTGAGCTAGCGGCGACATTTGTCAGTCCTGAAATCGCTTGCAGAAGTAAAACTTCTGCTTCTTCCGCTCTGTCGATTCGGAAATCCACTATCAATTTTGCTCTTCGCCTTAAATGCTCAAAATAGTCTAGGTGTTCTCCTTTGCCTTTTTCTGCCAGTTTGATCGCTTCATCCGATATCTCTCTTGCTAGTTGCGGTGCTGTTTTTGCCTTCCCTTCAGCGTCGAGCATAAGTATCTTGGATTTCCGCAGATCTTTTTGATCGTAGAGGCTACTAATAATCTGGGCAGCCTTGCCATATTCACCTTCTTTTTCCAATAATTTTGCGTAGGCCTGGCAAACGAGTTCTTTCTCTTTGAATGGCTCATCCTTGCTTGCTTCATGTATTAGACAGAGTACCTCACGCAAGTCAGTGCGTTTTTTAAAAGAAATACTTTCAAGTTCTACATTCAACTCATCCATGGCCCTTAACGCAACGAGTTTGCCTATCTCTTTTAGTGCCTGTTTATCAACGACTTTTGACTGTCTAAGCAATGAATAGGCTTTGATTAGATTCGGTTGACTGGAGTCAAGTGTTAACGTACTTGGGTTTTCCAGACCTAGCAGGGCGCACTTCAGTTCTAGAATTCCTCGCAAATAAGGATCAGACTCTAGTTCTTTGGAAATGGTGTTGTCTGCTGCAGCATAAAAGAAAAGTGATGATTTGGCCGACAATAATTTGGAAAGTATCTTGGTTTCATCATTTTTGCTCTCGTCGGTAAACGAGTATCTGGTTAGAATTTGCTCTGCATATTTGTATTTGCCAAAGCTTGCCGCTAGAAGTGCAAATCTAAGATTTAGATTTTTCCAGGACGGTTTGTCACTGGTTAACTTAAGTTTGGCATCTTCTTTATACACACTATCCCAAATTGTTTTATTTGTTTTGCTATTGATTTTGATACAGTCCATCAGGTTTAGATATAGGTCTTTTTCTTTGAGTAAAGACTCCAATTCTAAACAGATTGCTTCTGCCTTGGCCCTGTCTGGGTTTTCATAAAACCTGGCCAAATTTATTCCACTCATCACATAAGGTTCTGGTTTTAAATCCTTGGTTGGTTTGGTGTCTTCGACTGCTTGCTTTAGAGCAGATTCCTCTCCATTTTCGTCTTTCAATTGACCGTACAGGTATGCTTTCCACTGCGCGACATAGAGTTTTATATCTAGAGAATAGTTTGCGGCCGACTTGTAGTTTTGCTCAAATGCCTCTATCGCCTTCATCCCCTCTGGGGGCGGTTGCAAAAGACCGCTGGCAACAGTGGACCAAAATCTATTTTGCAAACCGTTTGAAGAGTCGGCGGCTGTTGGAACGCTGTCCAACCAGTTCTTACACTTTTCAATCCTTGCTTTCAAAAGGGGTGCCGTAAGCACGGTCTCTTGATAGAAAGCAGCTCTTCATGTAAACGCTGCAAATTGGAGCATTTTTTTCTGCTCGGTTTGCATCTTGCTCAGCGGGCAGGTTGACTAGACAATCCATCGCTTTATCAAAAGGTTCTGTCAGACCTGTGGCGTCACTCAGCCAGTTCGATATCGCCTCATTTTCTGCAAATCGTGCTAAGAAACCAGACTATCAAATTTTTGTCGGGGTGTAGGTGCCTGATGGTAAGAATAAATATCTGCCCAGTTTTCTTGCAGGATCGTATTGTATTCTTTCAGTTTTCCGTTGATTACACAGTCTACCAATTTATGCAAGAAGCCTTCTCGTTCGCTCACTTCTTTATCCGAATTGGCACTGCGTTTTGCAAGTGTTTTAAATAGAGGAGCAGCGTCTCTAAAATCACCTTGAGTGAAATAAATGTTGGCTAGACGCTCCAGACCCTCATAGTGCTCGCTTGATAGATAGCCGTGTTGCCAGCGATTTTGCTCTGTCAGACGAGTCAGATAGG